>DATEOJ010000477.1:0-4587 GCA_035274235.1 Pyrinomonadaceae bacterium | reverse complement strand
CGATGCCGTGGGAGAGTTTGGCATGTCTTGAAGTTCAGTTTGTCGTTATCAGTTTCGCGACCTCTCGGTAGCGAGCCTCGCTGATACCTTCGACGATCAGCAAGTGCTCGCGTTTTCTAAACGGACCGTACCGCGTCCGGTGTTCGATTATTTTTGCGGCGAGTTGAGGTCCGATCCCGGGCAAAGATTGCAGAGAATCCACATCAGCATTGTTGATGTTTAGCGCGTGTTGCGCGGTTTCGACTTCGTGGTGCGGCTGATAAACGGTCGCCATAGTGCAGGCAAGAGACATCATCGACGTCGTCACAAGCAGCGACGTAAACAAAGTCAAGCTGGTCGGCAAACGTTTCACAATGACTGCGCTTTTCCCGTGTGCAAAATGCTAAAAGTCCAGATGTTACAAAGCCTTGAACTAATCAATTCTGTGGAAACAGGGCATTTTTCCACAGAAAATGTGGAAAAGCCAAACGTTGTTCGTCGGAGCCGCATCTGACGTTGTTGTGCATCGCCGTAGCCGTTTCGCTTTTGGTAAACTCTTGATGTTCCTATGACACCTTTTAGACTTCTTTTTTCAATACTCGCGATCGCCTTCGCCATCAATGCGACAAACGCCCAACGCATAGAAGACGTGCTCGCGTCATCAACCGGGCTCACTTATAAGGCGAGCAGCCTCTCGCCCCGCGGCCAGAAATTTTATCTCGAGCAGCGCAAAATGTTAAGTGGTGCCCGCACGGAGTTGCTTGATGAAATGATCGCGAAGGACGTTTTGGAATTGGAGAGCAAAGCTCAAAACGTTTCGAGTGACAAACTTCTCGAAACGCAGCGTGCAAAAGCTCCGGAACCGACAGCGGCCGAAATTCAAACGACGTATGACCGGAATCAGAGTGTGATCGGTGGAGCCCCACTGGCGGAAGTTCGCAAAGACATCGTCGAGTTTCTCAAACACGACGCTGAGCAGAAACAGGTCGAGAGTTACATCCGCGAGCTTCGAGCAAAACACAAGGTGACGGTTGGAAAAGATGTCAACGCGTTTGGGCTCGGCCCAACCGATGTCGTCGTTACTATCGCCGATCGCCCTGTAACATTCGCAGCGTTCAGCGATGCGAATAGGATCCGCTTGAATGACGACGAGGTCGAGATATATGACGAGATACGCAGCGATCTCGAATCGGCGATCTTCTCGACACTAGTCACCGAAGAAGCGAAGGCACGCAGCATCGATCCGAGTGGATTGATCGCGGTTGAGATCACCGATAAACTCCGCGACTTCAGCGATGAAGAACGGGCATCTCTCGAAAGCGACTTGATGCGCAAGTTGTTTACGAAATACAACGTCAAGATCTCGCTCGCCGAACCTAAGCGAATCGTTCATAACGTCTCGGTTGACGATGATCCATCGACAGGCAAACCGGATGCGCCGGTTACGGTTGTGATGTTCACCGACTTCCAATGCCCGGCTTGCTCTCGCACACATCCTGTTCTGAAAAAGGCGTTGAGTGCCTACGGCGACAAGGTCCGTTTCGTTGTTCGGGACTATCCACTCGAGAAGATCCACGAAAACTCGTTCAACGCGGCGCTTGCAGCGAATGCCGCTCGAGCCCAGGGAAAATTCGCCGAGTACACCGACATCCTGTACAGAAATCAGCAGGCTCTCGACAAGGCGTCGTTGATCAAGTACGCGACGGAACTTGGTTTGAATGTAAAACAATTTGAGTTAGACTTTAGCGACGCGAAAACAGCTGCCGAAGTGAAAAAAGACCAGGCCGATGGCAAGAGTTACGGCATTGCGGGAACTCCGGCGATCTTTGTAAACGGAGTAAAGGTCCAACGGCTTTCTCTCATGGGTTTTCGATCCGCCGTCGATCGCGCTCTCGCCAGGTAAGCGTCTGAGATCTATGCGCATTTATCTATTTCTGACCTTGGTCCTGCTCGCTGCAGGATGCAGCGGGACAACCCAAACGAACAACGCCGCAGCTACGAACGCCAACAAACCCAAAACGACGCAACTTCCCGTTTCGACTTACGAAGTCGTGAAAAAATATCCGCACGATCCGAAGGCGTTCACGCAGGGCCTCGCATTTCGTGACGGATTTCTTTACGAGAGCACCGGAGGAGAAAGAGCGGGGGAATCAACCCTCCGTAAGGTCGAGTTCGAGACCGGCAAAGTCGTGCAGAAATTCGATCTGCCCCCGGATCTTTTTGGCGAGGGTATGACGATCCTCGGTGACAAGATCTACATGATCACATGGCGGGCCGGTATCGCATACGAATTCGCGCTGAGTGACTTCAAAATGCTGCGCGAATTCTCCTACACCGGTGAGGGCTGGGGACTCACAAACGACGGTACGACCCTCATCATGAGCAGCGGCAATCACATGCTTCAGCTCGTCAGCCCGGAGAACTTCAAAACCTCGCGTAACATCGCCGTCCTTCAGGACACCGGCAAACCGCTGTTCCTCTTAAACGAGCTTGAGTACGTGAAGGGCGAGGTGTGGGCGAACATCTGGCATTCAGAGGATACGGACACAGGAACCACCCAGGGTCGGATGCCGAATATCGGTAAGCCGAACTACATCGCACGGATCGATCCGACTTCGGGAAAGATCGTCGGATGGATCGATCTCGCGGGCATCTCGCCCGAAGATCAAAATGACGGTGATAAGAGCGAGAACACTCTTAACGGCATTGCATACGACGAAGCCGGCGACCGTATTTTTGTCACCGGTAAGAAGTGGAAGAATCTCTACGAGATCAAACTAAAGCCAAAGCAGTAATGGACGATTCGCACGAACGATTCATGAGGCGGGCGATAGAGCTTGCACAGAGCGGCGTTGACGACGGACTTGGCGGACCGTTCGGCTGTGTCGTCGTTAAGGACGGCGAGATCGTCGGCGAAGGGTGCAATCAAGTCACATCAACTAACGACCCGACCGCGCATGCCGAAGTCGTCGCCGTTCGGGAAGCGTGTCGGAATCTTGGTTCATTTCAACTAACCGGTTGCGACGTTTATACATCTTGCGAACCGTGCCCGATGTGTCTCGGCGCCATCTACTGGGCGCGGCCGTCGCGCATATTTATGGCAGGTACTCGCGAAGACGCCGCCGCCGCGGGTTTTGACGACGACCTCTTTTATTCCGAGCTCGAGAAGCCTAACGACGATCGTGAATTGAAGATGGAGAGCTTGCTTCGCGAAGAGTCGCAGGAAGTTTTCAAACGCTGGCTCAACAAGCCCGACAAAGTCGAGTACTAACGGAGGGCAAACTTCAGTTTGCCGAGCGCCGACAAACTGAAGTTTGTCGTCCTTATGTCGAATACATACCTTTTTATTCTGATCGCACTTGCCGCCGGTGCGATGATGCCGACGCAGGCTGCGACTAATAACAGGATGGCTGTCGTTGTAGACAGTCCGATCCTGGCCGCTCTGTTGTCTTTCGTTGTCGGGACTGCGGCGTTGCTTATCTACGCCCTTGTCACGGGAACTCCGCTTGGAAATTTGGCGTCGGCAAAGGATGCTCCTGCCGTCGCATGGCTCGGCGGGCTTTTTGGTGCGTTCTTTGTGATGGCTGGTGTTACGCTCGTTCCGCGACTCGGTGTCGCGATGACGTTCGGCCTGCTCATCGCAGGTCAGATGCTCGTCACGATCGTCATCGACCATTTTGGTTGGCTCGACGTCCCCGTGAAAGAAGTTAATCTGCCGCGCATCGGCGGTGTGCTGCTGGTTATCGCGGGTGTGGTGTTGATAAGAAGGTTTTGATTTGTCCGAACTGCGTGTGTCCGCAAAGGCAGTTCCGCCCGCCTGAGCGGGTGGTCGACTCTCGGCAATAGGCTTGCGTTGTATCCCGCGCTGCACCACCCGCTCACGCAGGCGGTACTGACCTGTGCAGCCGGAAACGCACTATCTCGAACGAGATGAAGTTCATCCTCAACAACGAAGACATCGCGACCGACCTCCACGCCGGCTCGACCGTCCTCGACTTCGTCCGCTATCACAAGAATCTGAAGGGAACAAAGATCGGCTGTCGCGAGGGCGACTGCGGTGCGTGCACTGTGCTTGTCGGCGAAATGATCGATAACAAGATCCGCTACCGGACTATGACGTCGTGCTTGATGCCGCTCGCGAATGCCGCGGGCAGGCATATCGTCACGGTTGAAGGCATCAATCCCGAGGACGGCTCACTCACGCCGGTTCAGCAAGCGATGATCGATGAGAGCGGTACCCAGTGCGGGTTCTGCACCGTTGGATTTGTGATGTCGTTGACGGGTTTCTGCGTCGACGACACCGCGAAGACTCCGGAGATGGCGGTCTCCGCGGTCGACGGGAATATCTGTCGCTGCACGGGGTACAAATCGATCGAGCGTGCGGCCGCGAGCATTTGCGACACGGTGAAGGGGAGACGCGGCGACACGGTGAGCTTGGTGCCGGAGTACTTCGAGGGTGTCGCATCGCGAATCCAAACTCTTCGTGCCAATGCGCAAACACCAAGAGGTGGAACTCAAAGCGTTGTCGGGGGTGGGACAGATGTTTACGTGCAAAAGCCCGAGACCTTGGCGGAGACGGACTCAACTCACGTTTTTTACGACGACAGT
>DATEOJ010000476.1:0-5535 GCA_035274235.1 Pyrinomonadaceae bacterium | reverse complement strand
ATCCCTTGCCGAACTTCTTTTCGATCTGCTGGAGAGCAGACTCGATCGCTTTACCTTTATCCATTTTTATCCTCCAGGAGCCGAGCTGATTTTTTAGGTTTTATTGACTTACTGCCTATTACTTGGCAGAGTGTAATACATCTGTTGCACAGATGCAACAGCATTTCGTGTGACGAAACCCAGATTTTTATGGATACGGGAGAAACTGTGAAGTTTCGACGGAGAGTTTATTTCAATCGAGGGTGAAGGGCAAGAAGTTTTCCAGTGCGGAGCGGTTCAATTTTCAATCGGTTATAATTCGCCCTAACACGTTCGCTCGCTCGTTTGAATAAACCCCGAGATGTAATGTCCCGTAAACATTTAGTTCGGGCGAGAGGGTTGCCATTTATGAACTTCGCTGATCTTGTCGGGCAAACGCTCGACAGCAAGTACAAGATCGAACGCCAGCTAGGGCGCGGCGGAATGGGTACGGTGTATCTTGCGACACACCTCGGTACCGAGCGTCCGGTTGCGGTGAAGGTCATCGCGCCTCAGTACATGGAGCGACCCGAGTTCGTCGAACGCTTCCGACGCGAGGCTCGCGCCGCCGGACGCTTGCGACATCCGAACGTCGTCAACGTAACCGACTTCGGCTTCGCGGAGACCGAAGGCGGACGTGCCGCTTATCTCGTAATGGAGTATCTCGACGGCTGTACGCTTGGCGAGATCCTCGAAGAAGAAAAGAATCTGCCGGTTGGATGGACGCTCAATATCCTCGAGCAGGTTTGTTCGGCGGTGCACGCGGCACATGAGCAGGGAATCATCCATCGCGATCTAAAACCCGACAACATTTGGTTAGAGCCAAACCAGCGCGGTGGCTATACGGTCAAGGTACTCGATTTCGGTATCGCGAAGCTTGAGGAGCATCGTGGTACCGACAGTGCGGAGTCGATCGATATTTCGGTCGCACCCAATCCGACATTGTTTGTCGGTCGCGGCCAGACAACCGTCGCGGATCATGCGCACGGCGACACCGCGATTCATAATCACGGCGAAACCGGTATCCACGACAGCGCGATGCCGACTCGGATCTTCGAAGGCGCCGGCGTTGCGAAAACGGACGGGAGCGAAGCCCGGACAGCGATCCTGGACCCAGCGGTGCCAGCCGAGGGCGATCCCGACACGATCGGTACCAGACTGGTCCCGCAAGACGGTCTGGAGACCACAGTCGGAACGTCTGACGATCTCACGCGCGTCGGAGCGGTCATCGGTACGCCGTTGTACATGTCTCCCGAACAATGCCGCGGCGAACGTCTCGACCCGCGGTCTGATATTTACAGTCTTGGCGTTATCGCGTATCAAATGCTCGCCGGGCGAACACCGTTCGAAGGCGACTTCACGTATGTGATGGAGGCGCATAAGGCTATCCCGGCTCCGCCGCTGGATTCGAAGAAGGTTCGAAAGAAACTCAAGCTCGTCATCGCGACCGCGCTGGAAAAGGATCGCGAGAAACGGCCGCAATCGGCGGAGGGTTTTGCGACGTCACTGATATCCCGCTCCGAGGGCATCTTCGGTTTGCTGCGACGCGCCGGGATGATCTATACCGAGCATATTGGAAAATTTCTCGGTATTACGCTTCTGCTGTTTCTCCCGTACATCGTTATCTCGCTCATCACGGTCGGTGCGAATGTCTACTTTATCGCGGAGAATCCGGACGCAGAGATGCCGCTCGCCTGGCAGATCGGGATCGGCTCCGTTACTGCCGTGAATGCGATGACAACGTTCTTCTGCGGCTACCTGGTAGTGGGGACGCTCAGTTGGTTGGTTACTCAGATCCTCGCACTTCCACTCAGACCGGTTCGAATGAGACCGGCGCTCTTGGCGACATGGCGCAACTGGAAAGGACTGATCGGTGCCGGGATAATATCCACGCTACTGACGTCCGCCGGATATGTTCTCTGTATCATTCCCGGATTCATTCTTTCGGTTACTCTCGCGCTCGTTGCTCCCGTCGTGATGATGGAAGGAGCTCGACCGGTGGCCGCTCTCAAGCGCTCGAAAGAACTGGTTCTACGCTCGCTGCGCACGACCACCGCCGCGGTTGCGTTGCTATTCCTGGTTCCGCTGATGATCGGTGGAACCATCGGCGGAGTTGTCGCACTGAGCGTGAAAAGTCTTGCGGACGCAGGCGAGAAGATCGCGACAATGGAGAAGAAGAATGCCGGAGCGGTACCGGCGGAAGGAGCATTGAACTCCGCTCAGAAAGAAAAGCAAGAAGATCCCGACATCGATTTCCAAGTCGGTGGCGGGGGGAAGGTAAGTCTTGAAGACAGTGCTGCGTCACCCATGACGAAACGCATCGCACGTGTCGCGCGAGAAAGTTTGACGACCTTGATCATGCTTCCGATCCAGATCCTTCTGACCTCTCTATCCTCGATAATCGTCGCCCTGCTATACCTCAAGACTCGGCAGGCGGGTGGTGAGAGCCTTCGAGATTTGTTCATTCAGTTCGAGGAAAGTGAGCATCCAAGGAAAAAGTGGCAGGAGCGTGTCCGTCAACGTCTGATACAATCGGGGCGTATTACCAGCCGTCCAAGTAATGAGGAAATCCGTTCGTAAGCTCACCATCCTTGCAGGGACAATCTTCGTCTTCAGTGCGCTTGCGCTCGGTCAGGGGACGACCTCGCAAGAATTGAGAATCCGACAGGGCGGCACGATCGACATTACGAACCGGACGGGTCGGGTCGAGGTGATCGCGAAGCCGGATGTTACGACTGTTAGTTTCAGTGCGACTTCCACTCAATCCATTTCAGCCAGCGAACTGAAGATCGAGGGTCCGGGCGAGAACCTCCGGATCGTGATCGCTGCGTCGGACCTTAACAAGCGGATCGACGTTTCGCTTGTCGTTCCCGAGCGGCTGCGCTTGAAGCTCGAAACAGCCGCCGGTGAGATCCGCGTCAACGGTGATATCGAATCGGTCGATGCCTTCACGAACACAGGTACGATCTCTGCGGATGTCCCCACGGTCGATCTTCGTTATTCCTTCCTCTGGACCGCAGCGCGTCCGCGTTATCTCAGTGACATCGAGCTTGCGAAAGTAAAGGAGAAGTCGCGCGGAATGTTCGTCTTGAAGGGGCGGACCGGCGAAAAAGAAGACAAGAAGAAGGACGACAAGAAAGACGACGAGAAGAACAAGTCTGAGTTGACGGACACGGATGACGGGGCTGACTCGACTGCGACTGGTCCTCCCGATGCAAGCGATTCGCCGAACGGAACGTCAGACGACGAGAAGTCCGACAAAGAGAAAAAGAAGGGCGAAGATAAGAAAGACGAAGAGAAATCGCGCTCCACTGCTGTTGAATTGAACTTTACGACCGCACGCGGGATCGTCCTGCTCAACGTCCCGCCAAACGAGGTCACGAGTGATCTCCGCGAGCGGCCTTTGACGGACGCCGCGAAGGCGATCGTCCGAAGCGGCGATCTGGTCCTAACTGACGCGATCCGTCGGGCGAGTCCAAAATACTTTGGTGAGTATTCGCGCACACTGCCGCCGGTTCGCAGGAATCCGGAATTGGCGATACGTGCAACGCAACGCGACATGCCCGGCGAAACGACAAAGTCGGCCGTTGTCCGCGTTACCGATCTCTACAACCGATCGATCGGTGGTCTGCAGGCGACGGACTTTACCGTCGCTGAAAGTGGAGCCGTTCGCGACATCATTGCCGTCCAGCCACACACCGCACCCGTGAACCTCGTATTGCTGCTCGACGTCTCGGGTAGCGTCGATAACTACGTCAACTTCATTCGCAAAGCCGCCCGCGCATTTATCGAGACCGCACGCGACGGGGATCGTATATCGCTTATCCTTTTTAGCGAAGATGTAAAAGTATTGTCTGGCTTTTCGACGAACAAAGCGAAGCTTTCGGAAAGTCTCGACACCTTCGACGCGGGTGGTGCTACGGGCTATTACGATGCAGTTGCGTACACGCTTGCCGACACCCTTCGTCCATTGCGGGGCGAGAGAACGGCGGTCGTCGTTTTAACTGACGGTGACGATAACCGTTCGTTCCTTCCGTTTGAATCATTGATCGGGGCGATCGAGGAAAGCGGAGCACTTATCTATCCGCTTTACGTTCCGTCGGCGCTGATCGCGGCGAGCGAGTCAAACAACCCGGACAAGGCGATCGATCCGCTCCGAACTCGATACATGACATTGTCCGCACGAGCGACGGGCGAAGGCGAACGACTGGCAAAAGTATCGGGTGGCGTCTACTATCCGATCACGCAGCTCTCGCAGATCCAGGCGGCGTACGATGACATCGTGACGCAGATTCGAACGGCATACACCGTGACGTTTCGGTCCGGTTATCTAGCGGATCCCAATAACCTGCCATCCCCGCGATTGAAGGTTCGCGTGAATAAACCGAACACCTTTGTCCAGGTAACAGCGGTCATTCCAAAATAAAATAGCGATCCCTTGGTATAGGGACCGCCCTCCTCATCACCGCCTTTTAGCTTCTACGCCGCCGGCATGTGTTCCTTTAGAAGCGCGTCGAGCTGACTGAAATCGATCGGCTTGGACAGTACGGCATTACACCCGGCCTGCTTCGCTCGGTCCACATAGAAATCCCGGTATGCGGTTATGCAAACTATCGGGACGTCAGCCAGTTCTTTATTGAGCCGCATCGCCCGAGCGGAGTCCACGCCATCTAACACCGGCATCGCCAGATCCAGCAGGACCGCGTCCGGCTTATGCTCAATGGCCTTCTCGACTGCCTCATAACCATCCGCCGCCTCGATAACGTCGTATTTGTACATCTTCAGATAGATGGACATCATTTTGCGTATATCCGCGTGATCTTCAGCTATTAATATCTTCTTTGCCATAACACCTCCCCCTTTCCAGGGTTGTTCGGGGGGCATACAGTCCGTTGGGACATCAATGTCGACGAGGCAACATAAGTGCCGAAGCACTTTCGGGGACGGTCTTCGCCGTGTAGTATCATTTTCACATCGATGTCGAACACCCTTCTCCAGGCACTTTTTGACGAACAAGAGCCCAAACCGTTGACCGTATCGGAGCTCAATTCGCAGGTGCGGAACGACATAGAGCGACGCTTCAAGAATGTCTGGGTAGAGGGCGAGATCGTCAACTTTGTCTCCGCCGGTTCAGGTCATTGGTATTTCACACTTCGCGACTCGTCCTCAAAGCTCAAGGCCGCATGCTATCGAGGCACAAACTATCGCATAAGATTTCAGCCGTTTGACGGCCTCCAAGTCCGCGTTCGGGGTGGGCTGACCATCTACGAACCTAACGGCGAGTATCAGTTGATGGTTGACTCGCTTCAGCCGGTCGGTGAAGGAGCACGTCGGATAGCGTTCGAACAGATCAAGGCAAAGCTTGCTGGGGAGGGTCTATTCGATCAGTCGCTGAAGCGACGGCTTCCATCGTTTCCACGTCGGATCGGTGTCGTAACATCTGCCACCGGTGCTGCGTTCTACGACATTCTCAATGTTCTTTCGCGTCGTGCACGATCGGTAAGCGTGATCTTGATT
>DATEOJ010000475.1:0-7470 GCA_035274235.1 Pyrinomonadaceae bacterium | reverse complement strand
ACGGCAAGTACATCCTCTACCGTTCGCAGGAACGCGCTGCGTTCGAGGCCGACCGTTGGCGAATCATGCGGTACAACCGCTCTAGCGGCGAGATCGTTGAACTCACGCGAGGATTTGTTCAGCAGGCTGATGAGATGGTCGTGACCGACGATAGTAAGACAGTCTACTTTACGGCCGGAACGCGGGGTCGTGCCCCGATCTACTCGGTTCCGGTTGAACCGGATCTCCGTCTTCGGATCGCCACTCATGTGAAACCGATCTTGACGGGACACTTCGCAAGCAATCTCAGCGTGTCGGGCGACGGACGAACGTTTGTCTTTGCATCGAGCACGTCAGCCGCACCAGCGGAGATCTTTCGGGCGAACTCTGACGGCAGTGGTCTCACGGCGCTGACATCGATCAACGATGCGACAATGCGGGCGTATGGTTTGAAGAAGGCTGAAGAAGTGGATTGGAAAGGAGCTCTTAACACTCCCAACCACGGTTTCCTGATCAAGCCGTCGAACTTCGACGCCACAAAGAAATACCCGCTCATCGTTCTTATCCATGGCGGACCGCAGAGCGCATGGATCGACAACTGGGGCTACCGCTGGAATGCGCAAGTATTCGCGAACGCCGGCTACGTAGTTTTCATGCCCAATCCGCGCGGTTCAACTACCTACGGACAACAATTTGTAGACGAGATCTCCGGCGATTGGGGCGGCAAGGCGTTTATCGATATCAAGAACGGTATCGCTGAAGTTATCAAGCAGCCTTACATCGACAAGACCCGGATCGGCGGAGCCGGTGCGAGCTACGGCGGATACATGATCGACTGGATCCTTGGTCACAACAACGATCCAAGGTTCAAGTTCAAGGCGCTCGTGTCGCACGCTGGCGTCTACAATCTCGAATCGATGGCGGCGGCTACCGAAGAGACCTGGTTCGTCAAATGGGAGTTCAAGGGCATGCCGTGGGAGAACCCGGCAATGTATCAAAAGTGGTCGCCGAATAAGTTTGTTAATAACTTCAACACGCCGACCCTCGTAACAGCCGGTGAACTCGATTTCCGCGTTCCCGTCGATCAGAGCTTGCAGCTATTTACGACGCTTCAGTTGAAGGGGATAGATTCGAAGCTGATCATTTTTCCTGACGAAGGACACTGGATACTAAAACCGCAGAATTCGGAATTCTGGTTCCGCAATGTCCTTGGCTGGTTCGAGAAGTATTTGAAGTAAGGACCGGACGGATCTATGCGCAGTTTTATTCGCTTTTCGTTTTTCACGATCGCAGTAGTCCTTTGTCTACCGTTCTCCCAGACGCTCGCACAGCGACCGGACTTCAATCGAGCAAGAACGTACGACGTCGAGAGTTATCTGCTTCGCGTCAACTTCGATCGTCCGGCAAAAAAGGTGCTCGGCGAAACGACGATCAGTTTCAAACCGCTCAAGGACGGCCTTGCATCACTCAACTTCGACGCCGTCGGTATCAAGTTCACATCGGTTACGCTGGAACCGAGCGGCACATCGCTCAAATACGCGACGGACTCTAACGGGATTCGAGTCACGCTTGATCGCGGATACAAATCGACCGAGACAGTCACGATGAAGTTTGTTCACAGTTCCACACCGAAGAAAGGGGTTTACTTTATCCCGGAAGAAAAGGATGGGGAGAAGGTGATCCACTCTGCGCAGATCTATACGCAGGGCGAGCCGGACGAGGCCCGATACTGGTTCCCTTCATTCGACTTCCCAAGCGACAAGGCAACGGTTGAGCAGTTCATCACCGCGCTGGATGGCGAAACGGTCGTCGGGAATGGAACGTTGGTAGCGACGACCAACAATCCTGACGGCACGATCACACATCACTTCAAGGCGGACTTCCCAACTCCGGTCTACCTGATCTCATTTGTTATCGGCAAGTACGTAAAGATCAGCGAGAAATATAAAGACGTCCCGCTCGGTTACTACACATATCCGGGCATGGAGTCGATCGTTCCGACCGCATACGGAAACACGAAGGAGATGATGCGGGTGTTCGAGGAGCTCACCGGTGTCCCTTATCCATTTCCAAAGTACGATCAAACTATCGTCGCCCAGTTCCCGTTCGGAGGAATGGAGAACATGACAGCGACAACGATGTCCGACCGCGACATATTCGCGGCGAATATCGAAATCATGAAACCGGCCGTACATGATGTCGTGTCGCACGAGCTGGCGCATTCGTGGTTTGGGAATCTCGTCACATGTCGCAACTGGGCGGAGCTTTGGCTAAACGAGGGATTCGCGACGTTCATGGAAGCTGCGTTTCGCGAGAAGATGTTCGGCCGTCGGAACTACATGCTCAAGATGGAGAGCGACGCGATGGAGTTCCTCGCCGATGAGGTGACGAATGACAAGCGCAACGGTCTGTTCAATCTGAACGCGGGTAATGTAGCCACACTGTTCGACCGACCTGCGACGACATATGACAAGGGTGGAGTAGTCCTTCACATGCTTCGCGAGGAGATCGGTGACGACGCGTTCTGGCGCGGTGTCAATCTCTACCTCACGCGAAACCGGTACGGGAACGTCGAGTCAAAAGATCTCAAGGCGATCATGGAAGAAACATCGGGTAAGAATCTCGACTGGTTCTTCGCTCAGTGGGTGTACATGGCTGGTCATCCAAAGCTGAACGTGACAAACGTCTGGAATGAAAGCAGCAAGACGCTTCGAATGACGGTCACCCAAGTTCAGAAGGCCGATAAGATAACCCCGGCGGTTTTCAGAATACCGGTGAAAGTGGAGTTTACGAGCGGCGGCGAAAAGAAGACCGAGGACCTGGCGATCGCAAAAAGAACAGAGGTCTTTGCGTTCAAACTGCCGGCAAAGCCGACTCACATCAGGATCGACCCCGACGAGAAGGTCCCGCTAAAGACCGTCAAGCTGAACGAGCTCAAGTAATAAAAAAGCTCCGTACCTTTCGATACGGAGCTTTTCTCTTTGAGAAGACCGGATGTCTGCTTGATTTGTTGAAAGCAGAGAGCGCGAAGCACACACAAAATCGCGACTTTTAGGGTCAAACTTCTGCAGTAACTTCTTTGCAACACCTACGAGGTTAGCTGACGGGCTAGGAACGAAAGATTATCCCTGAATTCTGTTGAACTCTTCGCCCCTGTTCCAGATTGCACGCTGGAACGTTTGGTTCCCCCGCGCCGGTCCATCCAAGACCGACTTCGGTGATCAACTTTTCAACGGTTGCAGTTTAGCACACGAGGTTTCGAAGTGACAAGGATTTAGCGGAATTTTTACCTCTGAGCAGGATAAATCTGGTAAAGCATCAGATAAACGATAACGCCGGTGATGGAAACATACAGCCAAAGCGGATAAACGAGCCTGGCAAGGCGCTTATGGTCGTCGAATCGACCCTTTAAGGCCCGATAGAGCGTTGCCACAACGAACGGAGCGATGACGGCCGCGAGGATCGTATGCGATGTCAGGATCGTGAAGTAGATCGGCCTCGCAAGGCCGGTACCAGTAAACGTGGTTGGCCCGAGTCCAAAGTAGTAGGTGCGCAACGCATGATGAGCCAGGTAGGAGACAAGGAAACCCGCGGATATCGAGCAGGCGGAGAGCATGCAGAACCGGTGTTCGCGGATCCTATTATTGAGGATGAAGTAGAGCCCCGAGATCAGGAATAGACCCGACGTTGCGTTGAGGGTCGCGTTGAGATGTGGAAAGACCTTGAGCAGCTCCATAAATTAAAGCTACTTCCAGAATCCTAGTAGACCAAAGAGAACAAGCCAGAGAGCACCGATGAAGTGCCAGTACCATCCAACAGAGCGGGTCAGATTCCGTCGGTAAACGAGCTCGGGTTCATAAGCCGTGTCGATCCAAACTCTCAAAAGCACTGCACCGAGGGCGATGATACCGCCGATCACATGCAGCACGTGTGCAGCCGTCAGTATGTAGAAGAATCCGGCGTACGGATTTCCCCGCATGTAGAACCCGCGATCGACTAAGGCCATCCAGACAAGGATCTGCGAAGCGATAAATGCTGCTCCGAGTATGGTGGTCGCGATGAGAAACTTTCTTGTCCGCGAAAAATTGTCTTTGAAAAGCGCGTTCTGTGCGATGTGGTAGGTAATGCTGCTCGCAATAATGAGGACAGTGCTCAGCCAGACCTGGATCGGCAGTTCGAACGGCTGCCATTCGGCCGCACCGTTTGTTGAGATCACTATGTACGCTCCGATCATGCCGCCGAAGGTCATCAGCACGACCAACAGCAAAAACCAGGTTACAAATTTTGCTTTATCGGGAGTTTCGGTAGAGCTAGTCGAGAAGTTATCCGAACGCGGACCGCCACTGTCGTCATCGCCCCCGCCGCCGTTACTCCCGTTGCCGCGACCGGAGCCGGAACCTGAGAGTCGCGATCTCGACTGACGTTTGTCGACTGGTTCAGGATCAATGACTGGCTCTGCGGTACCGACTTCCATTGTGACTTGTCGTTTTGATTCCGGTGAAGCGAGAAAACGTTCGACTAAATATGATCGAGCACGAGGAGCCCAAAGATGAGCGGAAGATAAATCACCGACACCATTAACAAGCGTCGTGCTTGTGGTGTGGTCTTCGCCCTTGCCGTTCGCACACTCTCAACTAGAAACCAAATACCCAGGACAGTCGCTCCAATAAGATAGATCAGTCCTGCGAATCCCAGAAAGAACGGTGCGAGGCTGACGGGCACCAGCATTATTGCGAACAGGACGATCTGACGGGCGGTGATCCTGCCTTCGGGTTCAACGACCGGCAGCATCAGGATCTTCGCCTTCGCGTACTCGTCCCGGTACATCCATGCGATGGCGAGGAAATGGGGAAACTGCCAGAAAAACAGTAGCCCGAAGAGTGCCAACGCACCAAGCGTCACCTCGTTTGCCGATGACGTCCAGCCCATCAATGGCGGCATTGCTCCGGGTATCGCACCGATAGCGGTCGAAGCCGACGTTCGAGTTTTTAGCGGTGTATATAGGAGCACATACCCGACGATCACGATCAATCCCAGACCGGCCGTCAAAGGGTTCACTAAGAAATAAAGATAAACCTCGGCTACCAGACACTGGACGACACCGAAGACCAGCGCTTCGATCGGTGCCAGGCGATAGGTCGGCAACGGTCGCGTCTTGGTTCTTTCCATCAACGCGTCGGTCGAACGCTCGATGTACTGATTTAAGGTTGCGACGCCAAATGCAAGGATCGCAATTCCGATCATCGCGTTGGCGAAGAGGACGAAGTTGAACGGACCGTTCGTCCCGGCGTAGAAGCCTGCAGCCGATGTCAGCACAAGCATGAACGCAATGCGCGGCTTGGTGAGCTCGAGGAATGCCGCGAGTCTCAATCTCCAACTAATGATCCTGTTCTGCGGTATTTCAGCAGTCGCTGTGTCCATCTGATAAAACGTGAATCCCGAGGAATTGCAGTTAGAATACCCCGCTAACTCTCGATTATCAAAGCCCTCGCCCGATGAGCCCCCTTCTTTTGGAGTAAAGCCGAGCTAATTTTCCAGACCATGACAAAAAATGGCTCGTGGGATATGATTTTTCATAACTTCACTGATGTCTGCAGCAGAAGAAACTATTAGGGGTCGCGACGCTGCCCCCGCCAAGGCAAAGCCTATAGGCGATCGAATTCTGGACTTTTTGAGCTCGGTCCGGTTCGGCGTTACTGTGCTTTGCATACTCGTGGTCCTTTCGATGATCGGCATGCTGATCATCCAGCAGAATGTCGAAGGCTTTGACTCTTACTACGCCTCGCTAACGCCCGCTGAGAAACTCGTCTACGGTTCGCTAGGATTCTTCAACATTTATTACGCCTGGTATTTCAAGGCGATGTTGCTGATCCTGTCGCTCAACATCATCCTTGCGTCGATAGACCACTTCCCGACGGCCTGGAAATACATCGTCAAACCAAAGGTGACCGCAACCCGCGACTGGCTGCTTAGCCAACCGGTTCATGCCGTCGCTGAATATTCCGACACGGATGATGCGACGGACCGCATTAGAAAGGCGTTTGAGGCCAACGGCTTCAAGACGCATCTGACCGAGGTTAAATCGACGTCTTACGCCCTTACCGAGACTGGTGAAAAGGACTTCTCGAAAGTCGTCACCGAATCCGGTGTTGTTGTGTTTGGCGAGCGAGGCAGACTGAACCGTCTCGGAGCATACGTCGTCCACGTTTTTCTGCTAACACTCTTTCTCGGACACTTCGTCGCTCTGGTCACGGGCTTCGATGCCGACGTGCGGATGATCCCCGGCGACGCGACGGATCAGATCGAGATGATCGACTTCGATCTCGACAAGAAGGAACGGTTCAACGTCCAACTTCCCTTCACGATCACCTGTACCGACGTCCAACAGAAGCTCATCGACCCGCGTGGTTCGATCGATGTTACCAACACGCTGGACTGGCGAACGCAGATAAAGGTAGACGACCCGGAGTACGGAGCGACCGTCGCGGACGTCAGCATGAACAATCCGTTCACGTATCGCGGTTATCGGTTTTTCCAGGCACAGACCATCCCGCTCGGTAACGCACGAGTTATCGATCTCACTCTTGTTCCCGAGCAGGGCGGTGAGCCGGTTAATATCCAGATCCCGCGGCTGGGTTCGGCGACGCTTCCCGACGGTACGCTCGTAGAGTATCTGGATTTTCTCCCGGACTTTTTCCTAAACGGCGATAAACCCGACACGCGTTCAGGCGACTATAACAACCCCGCGGCCGTTCTTGGTGTCACACCTCCAAACGGTCAACGCGTTCGGGTCTTTGCGATGGGTGAGGGAGCGTTAAAGGGAGCTCCGATGTTGAGTGCGGCGAAGGCCGGTTACAAGTGGAAGCTCGGGGCGTTTGAGAAAACGCCGTTCGCCCACGTGCTCTCCATAAAATACGATCCTTATGAAGCTGCCCTGGTCGCCTGGTACTTTGGTGGATTTGGATTGATCGGGGCTTTGTGTTTTGTGTTCTTCTTTTCGCATCGACGAGTGTGGGCGTTGATCGAGAATCGTGACGGAAAGACCGAGGTCACGTTTGGCGGTAACGCAAACCGTAATCATCTGGCTTTCGAAGAAAAGTTTACAAAGATAGTCGAAGAGGCGCAGGTCGCGCCCGAGTAGAGGCAATATGGCGAAAGAGATTTACGATTCGGAGATGGGCCGCGGTTGGCGGACCTATATCCCGGCAATCGTCGCGATTGTCGGTGCTTTCGTGATGCTCGGACTGCGATTGCAGTTCGGTGAGAAATTCATCACAGACGGAGCTCTGATGATGCTTGCCCTCGCGTGTTACATCCTCGCGGCTCTGTTCCAGCTGACGAATCTTTACGCGCCGTCCGAGATGGCTCGGAGGATCGGTCTTTGGGGTGCGACACTCGGCGTCTTCTTCAATTTGGCGAGCTGGCTCGTAAGATGGGACGCGGCATACGAACATGAGATCGCGATCATGCGCGAGAGCGGCAATATGGCGA
>DATEOJ010000474.1:0-2145 GCA_035274235.1 Pyrinomonadaceae bacterium | reverse complement strand
TCCTGCCGCTGTGCGAATCGCTTTTCGGAGTTCTCACCGACGTCAAACTTCTCGAACTATCGAATGCGGACCTTCCCGTCCTTGGTCAGCTCGCGATGCGTGCACCTGGTACCAATCAGCATTCGCATGCCGTCGGGCAATTGGCAGAAGAGGCGTGTCGCGTGGTTGGCGGAAATACTTTGCTCTCGCGGATCGGTGCGCTCTATCACGACATCGGGAAGACCGCGGCTCCGGAACACTTCGTCGAGAATCAGCTTGGCAAAAATCCGCACGACCGTCTCAAGCCGGCGCAGAGTGCGAAGATCATCATCAGCCACGTGACGTATGGGACGAAGCTGGCAAAAGAGATGGGATTGCCTCAGAGGATCATCGACTTTATACCGCAGCATCACGGTACCCGCACGCTTCACTACTTTCTTAAGAAGGCGCAGTCGGAAGCTCGCGATCCAGAGGAAATTTCAGAGAACGATTTTCGTTACCCCGGTCCGAAACCTCAGTTTCGAGAAGCGGCGATCATGATGATCGCGGACTCTTGCGAAGCGGCGGCTCGAAGTCTCGCGGAACCTACACCGGAGAACATACGGTTCATCGTCACGAAGATCATCGATGCGATCGTCGCTGACGACCAGCTCGATGAATGCGACCTCACGTTACGTGAGTTGACGCAGATCCGCGAATCGATGATCCGTTCGCTCGTTGCGATCTATCATTCGCGAGTCGACTATCCCGGCTATGTCCCGCCAAACACATCCGGACAACACAAACTCATTACGCTTGAGCTGGACAGCGAGGAACGCGGGATGAAGTATAAGAATCCTGCGGATATTCCGGTCTCACCCGGCGGCGAGATCGAGGATGAGGCATTCACCAGTCGTAACCAACCCGACAAGGCCGAAGCGAAAAAGGTTTGACTTGCGCTTCAAGCATCTAAATCACCGGTTGGTGAATCCATAATGCACGATGTGCAGACCGGTTCTTAGTCTCCTTTCGATATTCTTGCTGGCGGTTGCGACGTTGGCTCTGACGCCGATTTTGGCGCGCGTGCACTACCAGGGTAAGTATGGATTCATCGATCGTAAGGGCAGCTTTGTGATCGCTCCTGAATATGATTTTGCCCGGAGTTTCGAAGAGGGACTCGCCGCAGTGGAGAAAGACGATAAGTTTGGATATATCGACTCTAACGGCGATCTCACGATCGCCCATCAGTTCGAAGACGCACATTGGTTTCACGAGGGCTTGGCGGCGGTAAAGAAGGACGGAAAGTTCGGGTACATTGACCCTTCAGGAATCGTAGTTGTCCCTTTCGCGTATGACGCCACGTTTGGGTTCAATGAAGCGTTGGCCGCTGTGACGATAGGGGAAACGTGCGGCTATGTCGATAAGACGGGAACCGTCGCGATCCCGCTAAGATATCAAACGTGTTACCGGTTTATCGATGGAACTGCAGTAACCGAAGATGCGCAGGGAACCCGATATCTGATAAACAAGCACGGACGGGTTTTAGAAGTCGACACCTCTGTAGATCAGATCAGTCGCCCAAAGCCCGGTCTCCAGATATTTCGGGATCCGGATACGAATCTCGGTGGCGCCCGGACGCGGGATGGAAGGATTGTGATCAAGCCCCAGTATGAGGTGATGGGAGTTTTCCAGCAGGGGCGCTCGATCATAAAGAGTGAAGCTAAATGGGGTGTCGTTGACGAAAGGGGAGCCGTCCTCTTGTCGCCCACTTACGACAACATGTCCCATTTCTACGAGTGGTTCGCGTGGGTCGAGAAGAACGGTAAAGTTGGTTTCATCGATCGAAATGGCAGATTGGTAATTGATATGAGATTCGATCGGGCGGGGGTTTTTTCCGAAGGTCTGGCGGCGGTGGTTATCGACGGCAAAATTGGGTACATAGGTAAAGAAGGGACGCTGGTCGTTCCAGCCGCTTTCGACCAGGTCCGCGGAGGAGGATGGGATAACTTCGAAAAAGTTAAATGAAGGCAAAAGAAAACGCCGGCGGAAACGCCGGCGTTTTCTTTTGAAATGAGAATTTGTTTTACTGCCCGTTCGTATTGATCAATTCCTTTAGTTCTTTTCCCGGCTTGAAGTAGGCGACTCGTTTCGCGGGGATGTCGACGGCCGCTCCAGTTTTCGGATTTC
>DATEOJ010000473.1:0-3991 GCA_035274235.1 Pyrinomonadaceae bacterium | reverse complement strand
GCGTACCGCCCCAACCGGTGATTATTCCGAGACCCGCGCCGGGATGTGAGAATAACGCGTTTGGCGACGCGATGCGGCGATCACATGCAAGTGCAAGATCGAGTGCTCCGCCAAAACAAACGCCATTGATCGCTGCGATGGTGGCAGGCGTCATCTCCGAAATACGGGTCATTAGCGTTTGGCCGCGGAGAGCAAATTCTGCCGCGCCCTCTGCATCGACCAAGGCGATCTCACGAAGGTCCGCACCCGACGCAAAGACATCTCCGACACCGGTAAAAATAACCCGCTCGACATCCGTGCGGCATTCGATGTCGTCCATGATCAGTACCACCTTCTCGAGAACCGCGATCGAAAGCGGACTCCGCAGCTCCGGGCGGTTGAAGCGAATGATTACCGAGTTAGCTGTTTCCTCTACTACTACGGCCATGTATCTTCAATCAAAGAAAACGGCCCAAGTAGCAAAGTCATCCGTAAATCCCTCGAAGTGATGGGGGACTTTTGCCTCGACATAAAATGCATCGCCCGCGGCGAAGTCGAAGGTTTCATCACCGATCACGAGCTTCCCGGAGCCGCGCGCGATGAAGTAGAACTCATCCTGGTCGTGAGAGGTTTGATAGTCGGTTCGCTTAGGAGCAAAGAACACAAGCTTCGCTCCCCACTCGCTAAATGGTTCGACATCCCAAACGCCATCCTTCCACTTCTGCGTCGCCGGCAGCGGCAACCGCTTCATTAATTCATCGATGGTGAATTTCATAATGGTTCTCGCACGACGTTATCCGCATGGACGACCACGCCTCCTGCGGCTTTGCCGCCATGATGAGCGGTGAGACTCGGCCTCCGGAGGACTGGAAGCCGAGCCTCCAAGAACGTTTAGGCAGCTTCGGACGGACCCAGCCCTTCCGCTCATCATCGCGGCAAAGCCGCAAGGTCGGGAACTCTCAGTGCAATATCGAAAGATACTCCTTCCAAGGCCCAACCTCGCTCTCGTACTTCTTTGCCATCGCCGTCGCGATCTGGCGGACATGATTCAGATCATGCACGACCCAGGTCGCGAGCAGTTGCCTTAGAGAGACCGGACCAAGTTCCGGATGCATGCCCTCGAGATCGAGCTGCTCATCGGTCAATTCCCACGAGTGCAGTTCATCGATGTTGCCCCAACGACGACGTTCGAACTCATCGAGCAAATCCGCAAGCGACTTCCCTTTCGAAACCTCAAATTGCGCGAAACGATCGAAAGGAACAAAGGTTCGATTCTCGGCCTGTGCGAGAATTAGCCGCGCCCGCGGGATCCAGTCGGTCTCTTCACCGTGAATCAGATGGCCGATAACATCAAACGCAACCCAGCCGTCCGACCTTGGATCTTGGACTGAGGTCCATTCGTCAGACAAGTTTCCGAGAAGTGAGCGCAACGTCGCCGGCGTTGCCGACAAAAGTTCAACCGCCCGTTCGATCTCAAACCTCATACCGCTATTTCACTCAGAACACCTCCCGCAGTCAAACGCGAACAGCTCCAAAAAAAAGAAGCCACCTTCGCGGACGGCGTCAAGCTGCTCAATCGCACAAACTGCTCGAAGACCAGAGTCCAAATAGATGCCCGACATTTCTTTTAAGAAAGTTGTCCGACTTGCTCCCTACTTTCACGCAAGTGTAATTGAGAGCAAAAGCCCGTGAATTTCAACTTGCTTTCACAGATCATTTCTAAGGAGAAACGCGAGGCATGTTTTTGAGCAATCGACTTGAGTTCCCACAGATCAAGACCGCGGCGGTTTTGATGGTGGTTTTCGGAGTTATAACGGTATTCGCTGGTGTGAATATCTCCGCCCAGTCGTTCACTGAGAATTTCGATGTGGTGCCGGTTCCGGGCTGGACTACCCAGAACAACAGCACAACCATCGGAACAACTGGCTGGTATCAAGGCAATACTGCCCGTTTCCCGGCACATCTGGGCCCGGCCAATTCTTATGTCGCGGTTGACACGAACAGCACGACCGCTACTAACACCATTAGCAATTGGATGGTCTCGCCGCAGCGCACTTTCAACAATGGCGATGTGATCAAGTTCTGGACGCGGACGTTGACCTCAACTTCGTTTCCCGATCGCTTGCAATTGCGACTATCACTCGCGGGTGCGAGCACGAACGTCGGAACCGGACCAACAGCAGTCGGCGACTTCACGACGCTCCTGCGCGACATCAACCCGACTTACACAACCTTTAGCTACCCCACAACGTGGACCGAATTCACCGTCATCGTATCGGGTCTCTCGGCCCCGACCAGCGGACGACTCGCGTTCAGATATTTTGTCGAGAACGGCGGACCGACCGGACCGCGCTCGAATTACATCGGCATTGATACTTTCAGCTACACCGCTGCTGCCGATATTGTCCCCGGGCAGCATGTTTCCGATTACAACGGCGACGGTAAGACGGATTTCGCGCTTGTGCGCAACACAGGCGGCGGTCCGAGCGGTCAGATCACATGGTTTATCAACATTAACGGCAGTAACACCACATACGCTTCGGCGTGGGGCATTACAAGCGACGCTTTTGTGCCGGAAGATTACGATGGCGACGGCAAAACCGACATAGCTGTATGGCGGGGCGGAGCTCCGACCGTGGCGGCTTTTTATATTCTCCAAAGCGAAACCGGCACGGTGCGGATCGCTCCCTTCGGACAATCTGGTGATGACCCTTCGGTCGTCGGCGATTACGATGGTGACGGTAAGGCTGACATAGCCGTCTATCGTGCAGGCGCAAACTCCGGAGAACAGAGCACATGGTATTTCCGCGGAAGTTTAAATAATCCGTCGGGCAACGTGAGTTATGTCCCGTGGGGCCTGAACGGCGATTTTCCGGGACCCGGGGATTACGACGGTGATGGGAAATACGATTTTGTCGTCCAGCGCACCGTGCAGATTCCTTTCACCTTTGCACAGTTCTGGATGTTACAGACGACCGCCGGAGTTCGTAAAGAAAGGTTCGGCAACCCGACCGACCAGATCGCGCCGGGAGACTACGACGGGGACGGAAAAACCGATCTGGCCGTGGTTCGCAGTGTCGCCGGTCAGCTCCGTTGGTATTATTGGTCGAGTCAGAACGGCTCGATCAACTTTTCAGACTTCGGCATATCGTCGACCGATTTCCCCTCGCCGGGGGACTATGATGGAGATGGGAAAACCGATCTGGCCGTCTGGCGACCGAGCGCGACGCCGGGAGCGAGCGCATTCTGGGCTAAGGGCTCAACTTTTGGTCCGTTCAGCGTCCCGTTTGGAGCGGCAACCGATTACCCGCCGGCGAACTTTAACGTTCATTGATGCTGCGAAACCGTGAGAGCTCAACGAAAAGCCTTGTCAGCTTGAAGCTGGCAAGGCTTTTCCGAATCAACGTGGTTACTCTGGTTTACTTGCCAGTGTTCCCTCGATTCGCATTACCGTTTGAGTTCCCGTTCGAGTTCACATTCGCGTTAGTGTTTACCCCTGGGCTTGGGTTCGGCACATCGATCGGCATACAGCACTCGCCGTTCGGACATACAACCATCGGATACTCGCACGAGCTCCACTCGAATCCACCGCCTCCCGGTGGGAGGGCCAACGCCGGGTCGGGTTGGAAATAGATCACGCGAAGACATTCCTGTCTGCTCTGAAAGTCGTTAAGGATATTGCTCAACTCTTTCAGATTGTCATCGCCGCTGATCTTGCCCTTGATGCGACCTACGAAGTAAGTCCCGTTTTCAGCTTTTGAAATCTCGACCGTGAACGTCCCATTCGGATTATCGTTGGTCTTCAAAAGTTTCTTGAGTGATGGGCCCATCTTGTCCTTGATCTCATCCTTGATGTGTTGAGCGTGAGAACCGGGCTCCGATGTGGCCTCGCACGGCTTCATGTCGTTCTTCGACGAATTTGTGTTTGCATGATTCGCATTCGGTGAAACGCCCTGATTCTGACTGGTGTTGTTATTTGGGGGAGCCGGGTTGCAACCTAAGAAATAAAGTA
>DATEOJ010000472.1:0-7693 GCA_035274235.1 Pyrinomonadaceae bacterium | reverse complement strand
TCGGCACGCGAGGTGACGACGGTGACACCGCTTGGAAACCGCGACATCGCGGAGCGAAACTCATCGGGGGTGACGGGCATACGTCTACGAATCTAGCGGTTAGCCGGTGATTGCGCAAATGGTGATTCGCTTCCCGGGGCGGTAGGCGAAGTTAGCCGCAGATGACGCAGATGACGCAGATTCTTTTTGGATATTCAGGGAGGTTGGGAGGAGTGCTTGCTTGGTAAGTCGAACGAACGGAAAGCTTGAAACGACGCGGACCAAAAAGACGCCACGAAATACACGAAGGCAAAAGAGAGAATCTGCGTCATCTGCGTAATCTGCGGCCAATAGCGTTTACAACCTATGACCTCGTTTGGCATTCATTCATCCATCCCCGATAATCGACCACACATGTCCGCACTTGATTCTTTTTTCTCGGATGTTACCCACCGGGTTAACGCCGAACTCGACTGGCTCATTCCCGAACAAGGTCAGCCGCCACAGAAGCTCCGCGATGCTATCCGTTGGAGTTTGCTCTCAGGCGGAAAGCACTTTCGTCCGGCGTTGGTATTTGCTGTTGGACGCGCGTTCGAATGCTGTGACGAAAAACTTGTGCGTACCGCCGCCGCTGTCGAGATGATCCATACGTACTCGCTTATTCACGACGATCTTCCGTCGATGGATGACGATGATCTCCGACGCGGTCGCGCGACATGTCATAAGAAGTACGGCGAGGCGACGGCGATCCTTGCGGGCGATGCGTTACAAGTTCTCGCGTTCAAGTCGATCGCTGACGATGAACGACTTTCGACCGACACGCGTCTCGCGATCGTGTCCCGTCTCGCAAACGCCGCGGCGCAAATGGTCGTCGGTCAGCAACTCGATCTCGACGCCGAGGGCAAGGACCTATCGATCGAGGAGATCGAACACATACATCGAAACAAAACCGGTGCATTGATCTGTGCGTCCGCCGAATCCGGTGCGATAATCGGCGGAGCTAGCGAAGCCGAACTCGCCGCGGTCCGTCTGTATGGAGAACGGCTCGGACTTCTTTTCCAGATCACCGACGATCTGCTAGACATCACGCAGACGACCGAAGAGCTCGGCAAAACCGCGGGAAAGGACGCGGCGGCCGCGAAAGCGACTTATCCGAGCGTGATGGGAATAGACGCCGCGAAACGTTTCGCCGAACAAGTTCATGATGAAGCTGTCGGTCTGGGATCAAGTCTCGGGCGACAGCCGGAGCTATTGATCCAGGTCGCGGATTTTATTTTAAATCGGAGGTCGTAACGACGGGCGTAGGACAGGCATTCCTGCCTGTCCTCCTTGAAGACGCCGATTCTTAGTTGCAACCCGGATACTTGAGTAGGACAGGTGTAAACGTTGATCGATTTCGTTTCTTCAAGTCTCGAGATGGTTGACGAGGACAGGCAGGAATGCCTGTCCTACGCTCGTCGCCGACGACGCAGGCGAAATGACTCGCCGGGGGCTCAATCGTCTCGACACTTGTTCAAGTCCAGAGATGGTTGACGAGGACAGGCAGGAATGCCTGTCCTACTCTCGTCGCCGGCGCCGTGAGTTTGACGTGCACTCGAAATGAAACTCGAGCTTTGCCACAACCGTAAGCAGCAAGTTCCCGAACCACGAACAGGAGTATCCAATGAACAGACGTTTTTGCCTTGCCCTGACTTTTGTTGTCATTATGTTAGGTACTTTTATGACCATGGCCCAGGACCCGATAAAACCGCCGGTAGCAAAGAAGGACCCGAAGGTTCTTAAGATCCACGGTTACGAGATAACCGACAACTACGCGTGGCTCCGCGATCGCAATAAGACGAAGGATCCCGAGATCGTAAAGTATCTCGAGGCCGAGAACGCTTACACCGAGTCGCACATGGGCCAACACAAAGCGTTCGTCGACAATCTCTACAAGGAGATGCTCGGCCGCATAAAGCAGACCGATCTGAGCGTTCCATACAAGCTCGGAGACTATTGGTATCTGACCAAGACCGAGGAAGGGAAGCAGTATCCGACCTACCTTCGAAGCAAGGCAAAGGACGGTTCTAATCCCGAGGTCCTACTCGATCAAAACGAAATGGCTAAGGGCTTCAAGTATTTCGCCATCGGTTCATTCGAACCAAGCGACGACGGAAACTTCCTTGCTTTCTCGACAGACACGACGGGCTATCGCCAGTACACACTCCAGATCAAAGACCTCAAAACGGGCAAGGTTCTACCGGACAAGATCGATCGCGTCACATCGCAAGAGTGGACGCCGGATGGAAAGTATGTTTTTTACGCTCAGGAAGATCCGGTTTCAAAACGTACTGACAAGATCTTTCGGCACACCGTTGGCTCGACCGATCCTGACAAGCTGATTTTCGAAGAGAAGGACGTGTTGTTCGGAATCGGGATCGGCCGTTCGCGCGACAAGCAGATGATCTTTATCCAGTCGTACGCGAAGACGATGCGCGAGGCGTGGTACTTGCCGTCGAGCGATCCGCTTGGTGAGTTCAAACTCGTCAGCAAGCGTCGCGAAGGACATGAGTACTCGGCCGACTTCAACAACGGCGAGTTTTACATCACGACCAATAAGGACGCCGAGAATTTTAAGGTCGTACGTGCTCCGGCAAATGATCCGAGTGAAAAGAACTGGGTCGATTTCATTCCGCACAAGCCGAAGGTGAAGGTTGAAGACATCGAATTCTTCAAAGACTACGCAGTTGTCTACGAACGTGAGAATGGTCTCGAGCACCTTCGCGTGATGGACATGAAGACGCGCCGTGCCCCCGCGCGTATCGAGACTCCTGAGAGCGTCTACACGATGAGCATGTCGGCGAATCCCGAGTACGACACGCCTATCATTCGATACAGCTACGCGTCGATGATCACACCGAGCTCGACATATGAGTTCGACCTCAAGACGCGGCAGAGCACCCTGATCAAACAGCAAGAGATCCCGAGCGGTTACGACAAGACGCAGTACGAGACGTCGCGTGCATGGGCCGTCGCCCGTGACGGCGTGAAGGTTCCGCTGTCGATCGTCATGAAGAAGGGAACCAAGCTCGACGGCTCAGCACCCATGCTTCTTTACGCATATGGTTCTTACGGCGCATCGATGACCGCGAGTTTCTCGACGGCGCGTCTTTCGCTTGTCGATCGCGGGATGATCTACGTCATTGCGCACATCCGCGGCGGCAGCGAGCTCGGTGAGCGTTGGCGACAGGACGGTCGAATGTTCAAGAAGATGAACACGTTCAATGACTTCGTCGACTCCGCAAAATGGCTCATCGATCAGAAGTACACGGCGGCGGATCGAATGGTCATCCAGGGCGGTTCGGCGGGCGGTCTGTTGATGGGGGCGGTCGTTAATCAGGCACCGCAGTACTTCAAGGCGGCGATCGTCCAGGTGCCGTTCGTCGATGTGATGAACACGATGATCGATGCAGATCTTCCACTCACCACCGAAGAGTGGATCGAGTGGGGTAATCCGCGCGACGACAAAAAGGCGTGGGACTACATGGTCACCTATTCGCCGTATGACAACGTAAAGGCACAGAACTATCCGAACATGTTGGTCGAGATCTCGCTCAACGATAGCCAGGTCCCGTACTGGGAAGGTGCGAAGTTCACGGCGAAGGTGCGTGAGATGAAGACCGATAACAACACGATACTTCTCAAGACGAACATGGGTGCCGGTCACGGCGGTTCGTCGGGAAGGTATGACCGCTTGAAGGAAGTCGCGTTTGATTACGCATACGCGCTGACGCAAGTAGGGATAACGAAGTAAATCGAATTCCATGTTCTTGGTCTAAAAGACGACGGTGTCCGGGCCGTCGTTCTTTTTTGTGAAAGGCTTTGCGGCAAAGCCGCCTCGTTGGTAAGCCCTATCAGTAGTCGGTGGGTATGCTTCTTCGATTCGGTCAGCCTGCACCATGAACATTTCAATATGACCGAACCCGGCAGACCGACTTCCCGCCAGTTCCCTCGAAATCCTGTTTTCTCTCGGGTTTTCTAGTGCTTTCATTCGAGAGTCCGTTGGCACA
Organism: Pyrinomonadaceae bacterium; assembly: GCA_035274235.1. GTDB lineage: Bacteria > Acidobacteriota > Blastocatellia > Pyrinomonadales > Pyrinomonadaceae > OLB17. Next base: position 3,665 of record DATEOJ010000472.1, on the reverse strand, counting down.
GTCGTTGCCAAAAGACTCGCACCGTTCCCACGGTCTCATTAGACGGGCGCTAGTTTTGATCGTGATGCGTATGCGAAAGAAAATTCTTAGTCTCCTGATTGCTATCGCCATGCTGGCCTCGATGCCGGTGTCGCTCTTTGCGCAGCTGACACGGAACGACTCGAACCTTCCAAAGGTTGATCCCATGTCGTTCCTGTATGACATCGCCGACGGTCCCGCGCCAAAAGACGGTGCATTCCAGTCGGAAGCGCGAAAGATCGCGACGATAATCAACCGCGACTCGAGAAAGAGTCCGATACTCATCGATGCTACCGGGAACAATCAGGAGTTGGTCGTACAGGCCGCTGCGGATCATCTCGCGACGCGGTCGCCGGAGAAACGGATTGTCGGTATCGACTGGAGCGGGTTGCTGTCGAACGCAGCGAACGAAGCCGAAGCCGACACCGCCGTCGCGGACATAATCAACGAGGCGGAGATCTCGAACGGCTCGCTGATCCTCTATCTCGACAACGTAGCCGCGTTCGCGAAACATCGTCCCCTGCTCGGAGGGAAGATCGCGAAGCGGCTCTATGACGCCATCTCGGCGGGGAAGGTGCGTGTCGTGACCGGTACCACTCCCGAACAATTCCTCGACCAGATCTCATCGGACGCAAAACTGAAGGGACGTTTCGCGCGGATCGATGTCGAGGACGCAGATCCGTTCGTCGGGGACAAAGTTTCGCCGGACATCCGCGGACTGGTCGCATCCGGCGATCCGAACCAACTCGTAAAAGTTATCCTTCAGGCTGACGACATCGAGAACCCTGAACTCGCAACGGTTCTTTCCCGAAACAAGGTTGAAATCGAAAGCCGCGCCGAAAGTCTCGACATGCTTGTGGTTCGTATGCCGGCGCGTGTCGCGGAAGAGATCGCAGCCATTCGCGGCGTCAACCACCTTTCACTCGATCGCGAATTAAAGACGCTTGGCCACATCGAGAAGACGACCGGTGCTTCGGTCGCACGAACGGTATTTCAAGGTTTGAACATCAGTCTGCTCGGAACCGGCATTCTGAATACGAGCGCCGAACTGGATGGTGCGGGCATCGGCATCGCGATCGTCGATTCGAGCATTCGTGAGAACCACCGATCTTTTGTAAGTCCGTCGGGCACCAGACGCATTGTTCAGCGGGCCAATTTTACCGACGACAGCCATATCGATGTCGACGAGTATGGACATGGAACCCACGTTGCGTCGCTTGCTGCCGGCAGCGTCGGAGCAAACCTTAATCTCGCCGACGGCAGCTACATGAGCCAGTACGAAGGCGTCGCGTCGGGTGCAAAGATCATCAACGTTCGCGTACTCAATGACGTCGGAGTCGGAAGCTCAGCTCGATTGATCTCCGCCTTCAACTGGATACTCGCAAATCGCGCGACAAACAATATTCGCGTCGTAAACCTTAGCCTTGGGGCACCGGCGATCGAAACCTGGCGAAACGATCCGCTTTGTCGTGCGGTCCGCCAGTTAACCGCGGCAGGCATCGTTGTCGTCGCCGCTGCCGGTAACAACGGAAAAACCGCGACGGGCCAGAAGATCTACGGTGCGATCCACTCACCCGGCAATGATCCGACGGTGATCACTGTTGGGGCTTCGAACACGTTTGGTACTGACGCGCGAAACGATGACGGCGTAACGACTTTCTCCTCGCGTGGTCCGACCCGCTCGTACTGGACCGACCCGGCCGGTGTGAAACACTACGACAACTTGATCAAACCTGATCTGGTTGCTCCGGGTAACTGGCTTGTCGGTGCACGATCAGCCGGTAACGAAATCATCCAGGATAACGAGCAACTCGGCGTGAACAACAACGCCGACGATACGCGGAAGTTGATGTACATGAGCGGTACATCGATGGCGACTCCGATCGTCAGCGGAACCGTTGCGATGCTTCTCCAGGCGAATCCAAAGCTGACGCCGAACATGGTGAAGATGATTCTTCAGTACACCGCACAGCCGCTCGCGGGATTCAATACCCTCGAGCAGGGTGCGGGACAACTAAACATCGAGGGTGCGGCGCGACTTGCGTTTTCGATCAAACAGAATCTTCCAAACCCGACGCCCCAAGGCGAACCGATGTTGGCGGCCTCGACTCTCCCCGTCCATGCATCGACTATCTGCGGAACAAAGTTCCAGTGGGCCGGCGGAATCCTGCCGAACTACGCGGCGATAACGGGCACCGCCCTGATCACGAAATACCAAAAGCTTTACGACAAGGGGAATTTGTTCTCCGACGCGCTTCTCGTGTCGCTTGATGAGACCCTGATCCCGAACGGGATATTGATCAGCGACGGCATCCTGATCAGCGACGGCATCCTGATCAGCGATGGAACGGTTATTCCGAATGGCGGGAGCCCGAGCGGGTACCAGACGATGACATGGGGTGACCCGATCGGATCGTCAGGCATATTGATCTCGGATAACTTCACGCTGGCGGACAATTCGGTACTAGGCGATGGCATTCTGATCAGTGACGGCATCCTGATAAGTGACGGAATCCTGATCAGCGATACCACTAATTCCCAAACCAACAGAACGCTTGTTTCGGGCGATCTGACAAGCAAGATGCGTTGAACGTCCTCCCAGGAGACGATCAACCTTGATCGAGAGGCGGACCCTCTGCCCGTCTCTCGATTGCTATCTCCCCGCAACGGCAATAATTATCTAGTCAAACGTTGTGTCTTTCGAATATACTAACTTCGCTGGCTTCCCACGACCGGCACTCCGCGAATCGCCCCCCGAGCTCCACCGGTTCTCCCGAAAAATGCCTTCCAATAAGTCTCTCGAAAACGCATATATCGCGCTACTGATCCCTGTCGCTATAGCGGCCGTGGCGTGGGCGATCTACGCCTTTCCCGGGGATCTTATCGACTGGCGGCTCGGCGGTCTTGCGATCGTAACCGTCTTTTTTAGCTCCTTCCTTCGCATACAGCTTCCCCGAACCAAGATCCACGTAACGACCTCCGACGCGGCGATCATTTTGTCGTTTATCTGGTACGGAGGAGAGACGGCGATAATTCTCTCGTTTCTCGAGACTGCGTACACCTCGTTAAGCTACCGCCGGCAGGGTGGGACGATCCGGTACAAGACGATCCTCATCAACGTCCTTGTCGCGATCGCATCGGTGTCTGCTACGACATTGGTCGTGCGCTGGATATTCGGCCCGGCGTCGACGACGTTGGTCGGCGGCGACGCGACTTCGTTCATCCTCATGCTCGCGGTGATGGGGCTTTCGCTATTCCTGATCAACTCTATCCTCGTCGCATTCTTCTTCGCTGCGAAGAATGACAAGTCGATTGCCGCTGTTTGGTCGGAGTACTGTCTGAACGCACTCGTGATGTATCTGAGCAGTGCCGTGCTAGCGGGGTTTACGGCCCAGGCGGTTCAGGAGATCAACGTCTTTTTGTTTGCGGCCGTCTGCATATTCTTCGGCACCGTTTACATGACGTATAGGCGGTATATCGATGACATCAAGAAAACCGCGGCGAAGGCCGAACAGGCCGAACGCGAACGCGCCGAGCAGGCGGAGAGTCATGTTTTTGAACTGAAGCACTATGTCGAGCAACTCGAGCGAAGCAGTTCGGAATTGAAACAGAGCCAGGCGAAGTTCCGCCATGCCGCTTATCACGAC
>DATEOJ010000471.1:0-2986 GCA_035274235.1 Pyrinomonadaceae bacterium | reverse complement strand
GCCGAGGGTAGAACACGCGAAGCAGAAAAGTTCTTCGAAGCTTCGATCGACGCAGCTGAAAACGCGCGAGCACCGCTGCCCGCCGAAGCCTATCGACTGGCGTTCTTTGCAAAGACGATCGAGCCGTACAACAACCTCACTCGACTCCACCTTTCGGCGGGGAATATCGAACAGGCGTTCGCGACAGTTGAGCGTTCGCGATCACGCGTCCTTTCCGAGGCGATCGCCGGACCCAAGCGAGCTGAGGTCACACCTTCGATAGCAAAACTACGAGAAGAGTTGAACTGGTTCTACACGCGACTCAGTCGCGAGGATGGTGAGGACGTCGCACGTCTGCAAAACGAGATTCGCCGACGGGAGAAAACGCTCGCGTCGGAAACATTACGGAATGAGAGTCTGCGACGGAGCAGACGAGCGAAGAGTTCGATCACGATCGACGTCGCTGGTCTTCGGTCGAGACTCGGTCGGGAGAATGCACTCATCGAGTTCATCGAGGACGGTGGTCTTTATTCCGCCTTTGTAGTAACCCATGATGGAGTTGCGTTCGTCGAGTCGATCGCGTCCATCGATGAGATCCGTTCTCTTCTCGAAGGTCTTCATTTCCAATTCGGGACTCTTCGATTCGGCGGCGACGCGATCCGCTCATTCGCCGGACAGTTGAAAGCTCGGGCCAACGCTTATCTTCGCGAACTGTATCGCAAACTCATCGAGCCGTTAGCCGAAGCGATCGGTGACCGCGATCTCGTCTTCGTGCCCGCCGGTGCGCTCAACTACGTTCCGTTCAATGCTCTCTTCGATGGTGAGCGTTATTTGATTGAGTCGAGGAAGATCGTCTGCGCGCCGAGTGCGTCGATCTGGGCGAGCTTGAATTCGAGACCGACAAGTCAGCCGGCCCACGCATTGCTCATGGCGTACGCTGACGAGAAGATCCCCCTCGCGAACGACGAAGTAAAGAATCTCGGTCGCGTTCTTCCAAAAGCCACGAGGTTTACGGGCAAGCGTGCGACGTTCGCCGCGTTTCAAGAAAACGCACCGCGTGCCGACCTGATCCATCTCGCATGTCACGGACAGTATCGACCGGATAACCCACTCTTCTCGAGCCTGCATCTCGCGGATGGATGGGTGACGGTTCGGGACGTCACGGCGATCAGTCTTAAAGCAAAATTGGTTACGCTGAGCGCCTGCGAGACCGGGTTAAACGAAGTCTTCGCCGGCGAGGAGTTGCTCGGGCTCGCCCGCGGCTTTCTATCGGCCGGGGCCCGGTCATTGGTCTTGAGCTTGTGGACGGTTAACGACGATGCCACCTCGCGTTTGATGAGAGACTTGTACCAGAACTTGCAACGCGGCCAGTCGATTGCAGCATCATTACGTGTTGCTCAGTTAAAATTCATAGAGAATGGCGAACATCCCTATTTCTGGTCGCCCTTTTTCTTGATCGGATAGAAATTTTTCGCGATCGGTGTCTTTTATTTCGCACCCGCGTCACTGTGTCACCGGGGATGGAAGCAGATGTTTAGTTTTACCTTGGGTCGAAAAGTAGTTTTATTCGTCACGGCGGTATTGATTCTCGCCGGGGCAACCGGTGTGCGTGCTCAGGGGTGCGAGGCGATTGCACGCCAGATCTTGCTCGACCTCGTGAATCAAGCAGATCTGCCGGCAGTCGCAACGCAGTACGGTCTTGAACCGACGCCGATCGACCAGGCCGGCACCCCGCCTACTTATCGGATGCGAATCCGCGAAGACAATCCGAACAACCCTTGTCAGATCGCTCAGGCTATGCAGGGTGATGCGAGGATCTTCCAGCGGGAGACGAATCGCAAACTCAAGGTAGTCGAGAAGGAAGGGCTTCCATGGACGTTGGGCCGCTCATGGGCGATCGGACGTTCGTGGGCGATCGGCGGCAGCGCGAAGGGCTACGCGATGCAGTGGTTTCCTAATCTCATAAAGCTCGATCAGGCCCACACGATCACGAAGGGTATTATAAGCAATCCGCCGACCGGCAATCCGCGTCCGGTGGTGATCGCGGTGCTCGACACAGGAATAGATCTGAATCATCCGGCTTTCGCGGGAAAGCTTGTCCCCGGCTGGGATTATGTCGACAACGACAACGATCCGAGTGAAGTCGGAGTGTTGCGGCAGAATCCAACTTATGGACACGGCACGCACGTAGCTGGAATCGTGGCGCTGATGGCACCCGATGCCAAGATCATGCCGATTCGCATTCTCGACGAAAACGGCGAGAGTGACCTGTGGAAGCTGAAGGACGCCTTGATCTTCGCAGCGAAGAACGGTGCAGACGTGGTCAATATGAGCTTCGGCTATCCGCCCGATTTGACCCCACAGAGCAACACCTTCATACAGGATCTTACGCATTCTTGCGATGGAGTACCCGTACCTGGTGAACAGCAGTTCCCATTTCTCAGTGACGAAGTGATGATCATGGTCGCCGGTTCCGGCAACGGCGGTCAGATCGGAAACGGAGCGGCGAAAGTATACCCGGCCGCAGAAAGAAGCGACACCGACGACAACATTCTTAGTGTTGGATCAAGCTCGCGCCTCGACCGGCTGTCGATATTTTCGACAATGGCGAACGCAGTCGATCCGCCGCGCGATAGATGGGTTAGGACGGTTGCGCCTGGCGAGGACATCGTCAGTGCGATCCCGGGCGGACGTTATGGAATGTGGTCGGGCACGTCGATGTCGGCCCCGATCGTTTCCGGTATTACCGCACTTGTCTTGTCAGTGCGTCCGATCAATCTACCTACACGCGAGGCAACGCACGTCGTAGATGAAGTAGAGGAGACGGGCTATGAATGGGACTGCAACCTGCCGTCGCGTGGAATTGTGATGGAGACTTCGCGTGTCGATGCGTTTTGCGCCGTGACGAATAATCAGAACTGCTATCCGACGGAAAGAACGGTCTGTAACGAATGATCGAATTGGACAACGAGCCCCGATGAAGGACCGGCCAATGGCCGGTTCTTTT
>DATEOJ010000470.1:0-9598 GCA_035274235.1 Pyrinomonadaceae bacterium | reverse complement strand
GCTAGGACGCAAAGGAGTGCTAGAATAGCCGCGTCCGCCCCTGACTTCTTTCTACATGTGAGGTATTGAATATGTACCGCGTTGTACTCGTCGTTTTCTTATTGTCTGCCGCCGTACTGGCACAGCATCATGGTGAGGCTGCGACGAAGTCGAGCCTTCCGATCGACCTCGGTAAGATCGACTTCCCCACATCCGGTCCCGCCGACGCACAAAAGCATTTCATCGAAGGCGTCCTTCTACTTCACAGCTTCGAGTACGCACGTGCGAGACGCGCTTTTCAGGAAGCATCGAAAGTCGCACCTGACTTTGCGATGGCGTACTGGGGCGAGGCGATGACATACGATCATCCGATCTGGACCGAGTACGACCGGCCCGGCGGAATAGCCGCACTTTCTCGCCTCGCGCCGACTGCCGAAGCAAGGCGGGCAAAGGCTCCGACCGAACGCGAAAAGATGTATCTCGACGCGGTTGAGAAACTCTTCGCCGAGAGCGATCAAGCATCTGCATATTCGAACGCCATGGCGGATATCACAAAGCGTTTTCCCGATGATCTTGAGGCACAGGCCTTCTACTCGCTTTCGATCCTTGGCCTAACCCGTATCACGAGAAACACCGAGAACTATATGAGGGCGGCCGCCGTCGCCGAGCGCGTCTACCAAAAGAATCCGCTCCATCCCGGAGCTCTTCATTACCTGATCCATTCGTACGACGATCCGACTCACGCACCGCTCGGAGTCCGCGCGGCACGGGCTTACGGAACCGTAGCTCGAAGTGCGTCGCATGCGCAGCACATGCCGTCGCATATCTTTTTCGCGCTGGGTCTGTGGGATGATTCCATCACCGCGAACACCGCCTCGATGAAGACCGCGCGCGACGAGGGTGCCGGCGGATATCATCCGCTTCATTGGTTGATGCATTCGTACCTGCAGGTCGGCCGGGATGAGGATGCCGCGAAGTTGCTCGCACTCATCGAGAACGATGGGAAGACAAACACGTCATCGTATAACAAATCTCATCTCGCAATGTGCCGCGCGACAATGTTGGTCGAAACGCGCGGAAAAGGTCCGGCGTCGATGATGACCCCCGTCGATCCTGCGGGAATGCGCTCGTTTGGTTATTTCTCGAACCACGATCTGGCGATCGGTCTCGAGTATGTCCGCCGGAATGAACTGTCCGAAGCGAAACGAATGCTCGGAGTATTGCGCGCGAGGAATGCGGACGGCGGAGCGGCGAGAGGTGGAGAAACCGGTGCGGCAAATCGTTACGCAACCGTCTCGCAATCAGATGTCGACGCGGGACCGGTGATGGAGAGCGTGCTCGACGCCGCGATACAGTTCGCTTCCGGCGAACGCGACGACGCGCTTCGAAAGATCGTCGTTGCAGCGGAGACTGAAGACAAACTCATCTTCGAGTACGGTCCGCCTGCGATCGTAAAGCCGGCATGGGAGCAAGCGGGGGAAATGTTCCTCGCGGCTGGAAAGAAAACCGAGGCGGCGGATGCGTTCCGTAAAGCGCTGAAACGATACCCTAATCGGAAGTTGTCGAACGAAGGCTTGAAGGCGGCGACAGCCAACTGACTACGCGGATGAAGGCTAGGCATCGATATTTAGCTTTTGTCGCCGTGATAGTTGGATGGCTGCTTGTTTTCGGCGTGAACGGTTACAACCACGTGACACGGTTAACAGGACAGTGTTGTGGTTACGAAGGCGAGCCGGGATTTCTGTTACTGTTCTTCTTGATCTGGCCTGGCTCACTCTATGTTGTCGCGCTTCCGTTCGCGCTGATCGTGACCGGAACTCTTATTTCGTTTTGGGAAAGGCTAAAGCGACATTAGATTGTAAGTTCCCGGTCACGGGCGGTGGCGCATAGGCGCCAAGTTAAGCCGCGCAATCGTGCGTCAACGGCACGACGGCCGCGTAGCGGTCAGATGCGTTTAGCCGTGGGTGAAGCCCGAAAGGGCGGAGCCCACGGACAGGTTCGAAAGGTGTCGTTGCCGCGTCAGCGGCAAGTGCACAACTCGACGACGCAACCACTCTCGAAATGGACTCGCGAAGCTGAAGAAGCTTGACCTCGTTCTCGTCACAACTGGGCCGTGCTTAAGCTATGGGTTCGACTAGTGCACCTACCGCTGACGCGGCAGAGTCGGCTCTTGATCTTTACCGTGGGCTCCGCCCTTTCGGGCTTCATCCACGGCTAAACGCATCTGACCGCTACGCGGCCGTCGTGCCGTTGACGCACTAAACTGGGTTAACTTGGCGCCAAATGGGGCAATGCCCCTTGTCACTTCCACCGCTCCCAATGTTGAGCAGGATCTGCTATTAAATACGCGTTACCTTCGGAGGCTTTTTTATTTATGTCCACAGCAAATGCGAGCGCGCTTTCGCCCGCAAGAATAATGGAAGTCGGGATGGCGTTTTGGCCGTCGAAGGTTTTGCTATCGGCGATAAAGCTCGGTGTGTTTACGGAGCTCGGCAGCGGTGCGAAGACGGGAGCCGAGTTGCGTGACGCGCTTGGTCTTCATGAACGCTCCGACCCCGATTTCTTCGACACGCTGGTCGCACTCCGCTTTCTCGATCGTGACGGTGACGGTTCGGACGGAAAATATCGCAATACCCCCGAGACCGCGCTCTTTCTCGACCGCAACAGCCCGGCATTCATGGGCGGCTTTCTCGAGATGGCGAACGATCGTCTCTACCCGTTCTGGGGCGATCTAATCGAAGGTTTGAAAACCGGCCGCCCGCAAAATGAGATGAAGAGCGGTGGGAAAGGCATGTTCGAAGAATTGTACAGCGAGCCCGAACGGCTCGAGCAATTCATGGACGCGATGGCCGGTATCTCCGCCGGCAACTTTCAGGCGTTCGCCGAGAAGTTCGATTTCTCGAACTACAAAACCTTGACCGACGTCGGCGGTGCGACCGGTCAACTCTCGATGTTAGTCGCAAAACATAATCCGCACATGGCGTGCACGACGACGGATCTTCCAGCCGCAACCGAGATCGCAACACGCAAGATCGCCGCGGCCGGTATGACGGACCGCGTCGCCGCAGCCCCGATCGATTTCTTCGCGGATGCCCTCCCTTCGGCGGACGTAGTGACGATGGGAATGATCCTGCACGACTGGAATCTCGAAAAGAAAATGATGTTGATCCGGAAAGCGTACGACGCGCTTCCCGAAGGCGGTGCGTTCGTCGCGGTCGAGAACATCATCGACGACGCTCGTCGCGAGAACGCATTCGGCATGATGATGTCGCTCAACATGCTTATCGAGTTTGGCGAAGCGTTCGATTTCACCGGTGCGGATTTTAACAAGTGGTGTCGTGAAGTTGGATTCAAACGAACCGAAGTTATCCATCTCGCCGGCCCCGCGAGCGCCGCGGTTGCGTATAAGTAGTCTGACCCGTTGTCGGGAGTCGACTATCTTAGCCTGCGGTCGAGGCATCAAACTGGTCGCTATGCTTCGAACCTACCTTTGGACAATTTCCTTTCTCGTATGCGGTGTCGCGTCAGTAGCTGCGCAGGCAACCGGTAACAATATGTTTCCGCAATGGTCGCACGACGGAACAAAGATCGCGTTTACATCGGACCGCGACGGCGATCCCGAGATCTACGTTATGAACGCGGACGGTTCCGGGCAGACCCGACTTACAACTGCAAAGGGACGCGATGCTCATCCGTATTTTTCAAAGGACGGAAAAAAGATCCTCTTTCAGTCTCCGCGGGAGAACGGCGCCGACACGAACATCTACTTTATGAACGTCGATGGGAGCGGACAAAAGCAGCTCACGAAACTCAAAGGTTTCGCCGGAGTGCCCGTCTATTCGCCGGATGAAAAGAAGATCGTGTTCATGTGGCGCAAGTCGAACGATTTCCGTGACGGCAACAAATGGCTGATCGCGACCATGGATCCGAACGGCGAAAACATTCGCGTTATCACGGATGGCAAGTCTAATGATCAGGTCCCGAATTGGACGCGCGATGGAAAGCGATTGCTTTTCTTTTCTGACCGCACCGGCAGGAATCAGCTCTACACAATGAAGCCGGACGGCAGCGATATCAAACGTCTTTTTGTGACGGAGTCTAATGAGAATGCGGCATTTTGGTCGCCGGACAACAAGCGGATAGCGTTCGTCTCGGACCGCGAGGACAGGCGGAACTCTATGTCGGAAAGCCTGACGGAACTGAGACGCGGCGTCTAACAAACTCCAAGGCGATCGAGCGCGGCGGCGTCTGGTCGCCGGACGGAAAGCGTGTCGCGTTTGCCGCCGACGGCGATGGCTCGAGTGCGATATTCGTAATTGATGCCGACGGTTCTAATATGAAGGCCCTAACACCTTAGCCGAGAATTAAATGATCAGTGATGACAAACGACAACTCCTAAGACACATGGTCGCGACCGTGGTATTTCGTGGACAGGTCGCTATCGATGGAGCGCCTGCGGACTTTGCTGATTTCAAAGCGTCCGAGGATTCGCGGACTCCTCGCGAGATACTCGCTCACATCGGTGATCTCGTGATCGGTTCGGAAAGTCTTCTCCGCGGGGAGTTCATCGAGATAAATTCGACACCGCTCCCTTGGGACGAAGAGGTCGCACGATTCCTTGCCGGTGCGCGAAAGCTTGACGACCTGCTCGCGAGCGATCAACCGCTTGCGTACCCGATCGAGAAATTTGTCCAGGGTCCGGTCGGCGATGCGTTGACGCACGTGGGACAGATTGTACTGCTGCGCCGGATCTCCGGTTCGCCGGTCATGGGAGCTCCGTATTTTTCGGCTGACATAATTCCGGGAAGCTTCGAATAGAGGTGTATTTCGAAATGGCGATTGAGATACGAGGGATGGCCGGTGTCGATTGCGGTGCTCCGTCAGTAGCGCCATTTGGAATGCAGCAGCTCTACGTTAAGGATCCCGACAATTACAAACCTTGTTTCCAGTGGCCCACACAGAAGTAGCATGACGGATATTGGCGACCAGCTTTGGCAACAGACAAAACGCAATCTCGACGAAGGTAATTTTACCGCGCTCGAGGAACTTCTCGACGAAGCGGGCGTTTCGATCATCGATCTGCTCGACACGAACGGCGCATCGCAGAAGTATTTGGAGGAAGCTCTCACGTGGACCTGTTTCGTCGGACACACCGACGAAGCTCGGACGTTGCTCGACCGCGGCGTCGATGTGTCGGCCGGTACGTCGACCGGGATGGCGCCGTTTCATTGGGCCGCGAATCGAGGTCAACTTGATGTTGTCGGGTTGTTGATCGAGCGGAACGCTCCGCTCGAACAGAAGAACATGTACGACGGCACGGTGCTCAACTGCACGCTATGGTCCGCGGTGCATGAATATAACGACAGCCATGCGGAGATCATTGACGCGTTGATTCGAGCCGGAGCGGAGATCGAGAAAGGGACTGAAGAGTGGTGGGAGGAGCAAAGTGTTCCCTCGGATCGAACGAAAGTTCTCGTGCGGGAGTCGTTGCGGAGTCGACGATCAGATTAAAGGTCAAATCCGACATCAAAAACTAAGCTATGAAGAAACTGACCGTCGCTAAAAACAGATGACTGCTGAATCGATCAAACAGAGAATCTACTCGGTCGATCTCCTTCGCGGCATAGTGATGATGATCATGCTTCTCGATCACACGCGTGACTTTGTCCATCACAATGCCTTGATGTCGGACCCGACGGATCCCGTGACGACAACCGTCCCGCTGTTCTTCACGAGATGGATCACGCACTACTGCGCTCCAACTTTCGTGTTCCTCTCCGGCGTCAGCATCTACCTCCAAAAACTAAGCGGCAAATCGAATCGTCAACTTTCCTGGTTCCTCTTCACGCGCGGCGTCTGGTTGGTGATTCTCGAGCTGACGGTCATCCGTTTTCTGGTGATGTTCAATCTGGATTATTCCTCCGACCTGGGCTTCCTGCAGGTGATCTGGGTTATCGGTGTGTCGATGATCGTGATGTCGGTATTGATCTTTTTGCCGATCGCGGTCGTCGGTATCCTTGGTGTGTTGATGATCGTCCTGCACAACCTCGCCGACACCCGGATCGATCTTCCTCCGCAGATCGCTTTCGGCGGAGCGACGGATCTCGGTCAGATTCTATGGTTGGTTCTCCATCAACAAAGTTTGGTCCCGGTCGCCGGCGGGGCGTCTGTATTCGTCGCGTATCCGTTGATCCCGTGGGTCGGAGTGATGGCCGCGGGTTATGCTCTGGGCGTTGTTTATAGCTGGGACGCAGAGCGGCGGCGCAGATTTCTGCTTGCGATCGGTGTTATCGCGACGGTGCTTTTCATCGGACTTCGTGCGACAAACTTGTATGGCGACCGAAATGACTTTCGCAGCAAGACTGAATTCCTTGAAGGCGTGAAAGCAAAAGGCGAGGCGGGTGAGCTCGGTCCGAACTTCACTATGCCGACACCCGCGATGTCCGAACCGGCATTCTCGATCGTCTCGTTTTTCAACACGACGAAATATCCACCATCACTGCTCTATCTCTTGATGACCCTCGGGCCGGCGTTGATCATCCTTTCACTCACAGACGGAATCAGCGGTCAGGCGTTGTGGCAAAGAGTCGCCATCGTCTTCGGACGCGTTCCAATGTTCTTCTACATTCTGCAATGGATCTCCGCACATCTTGTGTTTGGCGTTGGACTTAGTTGGATCGCGGGGAAAGACATCGGATATTTCTTTCAGTCGATCGGGCCGAACATGCAAGTCCCGCCTGACAACGGCTTCTCGCTGACGGTCGTCTACTTGGCTTGGATCGCGGGACTGATCCTTATCTATCCGCTCTGTCTGTGGTACGGCAACTACAAACAGCGCAACAAGCATTGGCTTTTGAGTTATCTATAGAATGAAGGCGGTACTATTCGATCTCGACGGGACGCTACTCGATTCGTTCGCGCTTCACTACCTTGCTTACGAAACGATGTTCGGCCATTTCGGTATCGAGATGTCGCGCGAACTTTTTCTTAGCACATACTCGCCGAATTGGTACCGCACATACGAAGCATTCGGTCTTCACCAGGAACACTGGGAACGCGCGAACACGTTGTGGCTTGAAGCGGCGGCCGTTCACAAGCCGGAACTATTTCCGGCGGTTGAGGAGATGCTTGCCGAGCTCGGGTCGATATATGAACTCGGCATCGTCACATCGGGATCAAAGTCGCGTGTCGTGAATGATCTAGATCGGCTCAGCATCGCAGGCCATTTCTCGACCGTCATTACTGGGGACGATATAGCTAATCCCAAACCTGCACCTGACGCACTCGAATTAGCGCTTCGATATCTTTCTGTTGCGGCCGCTGATGCAGTCTACGTCGGTGACGCGCATGCCGATTTTGAAATGTCGCGAGCGGCCGGTGTGAGATTCATCGGTGTAGCGAGCGAGTTTGCAAATCTGTTGGAGGATCATCCCGAGTACGATCTTCACCCGATATCATCCCTGCCCCGTGTAATAGAATCACTTGTATGAGAAAAGTTGTTCATACGCGTCACGTCCTGGCGGTTCAGGATCTGGAGTCACAAACCGCGTACTTCATCGACAAGCTCGGCTTCGAGCGCGACTTCAGTGCACCGGGCTGGACGTTCTTATCGTTCGGCGATTTCAAAGTGATGTTGGGTGAATGCAGCGACGAGGTTTCCGCGGAAGAGACCGGCAATCATTCCTGGTTCGCGCATGCGTTGATCGAGAATGTCGATGAGGTCTATACGGAGCTTGTCGATCGTGGGGCGAAGATACTAACGACGATCGCGGATCGTCCGTGGGGGATTCGAGATTTTACTGTCGCAACGCCCGAGGGACATCGGATCGTGTTTGGGCAGTTGTTGGGTTAGGCAAGGTGCCCGCGGCTTCGATGCAATGATGAGCGGAAAGTCTTTGCCTCCGGACGAGGCGTAGCCTCGAGGTAAAATTGAATCGCTCCGGCGAGCCATAGGCTCGCCGCTCATCATGGCGGCAGGCCGCGAAACAAAATTAAACCCCTGGGTGTTGATCCCGGGGGTTTTTAGTTACTTCTCCGTAGGTAATCCGCCCTAATCCATCTCACTCTCGTCGATATCAAAATTTGCGTAGACCTTCTGGACATCGTCGTTGTCTTCGAGTGCGTCGTAGAGTTTCATCATCGTCTTCGCGTCACCACCGGTCAGCGCGATGTAGTTTTGCGGGACCATCGAAACCTCGGCGACCTGCGGCTCGATACCAGCGCCTTTGATCGCATCATTCACAGCGTCGAACGCGTCAGGAGCGGTGAAGATCTCAAACACATCACCATCGTCCTGCATGTCGTCGGCACCGGCTTCAATCGCGATCTCGAAAAGTTCGTCCTCACTCTTCGCCGCCTTGTCGACCACAATGTAGCCCTTCTTGTCGAACATCCACCCGACCGAACCCGACTCGCCCATGTTCCCGCCGTTCTTCGAAAAGATGTGACGGATCTCGGCGACGGTTCGATTGCGATTGTCAGTCATCGCTTCGACCATCACCGCAACGCCGTTCGGACCGTAACCTTCGTACGTCACCTCGTCGTAGTTTGCGCCTTCACCTTCGCCCAAGCCGCGTTTGATCGCACGATCGATCGTGTCGTTCGGCATGTTCTGCGCCTTAGCGTCCGAAACCGCTTTACGAAGCCGCGCGTTTGAATCGACATCGCCGCTCGCGCCGGTGCGCGTCGCGACAGTGATCTCCTTGATCATCTTGGTGAAGATCTTCCCGCGCTTGGCATCGAGAGCGCCCTTTTTATGCTTGATTGTGTGCCACTTGGAGTGTCCTGACATAGGTCTGAGTTTCTAGTTCCTTGTTTTGAGTTTCAAGTTCGTTGTTCTCAGTTCTTGCTTCCAACCGGCTGCGAAATCAACAACAAACTAGAAACCAGGAACCAGGAACTTGAAACTACGAACTATATCACGCCCGAAATTTTTGGCGCAAAAGCGTCAGGTTTCATACTGATTTCAGGACGCGTTTACGCCAAATTAAATGTGAGGGCTTTAAATACTAAGGGGGTGTTTATGAATCGCTTCTTTTCCACGTTGACCGTATTCGCATTATTGCTCATTGGTGTCGCGTTGAGTATCCGGCAGTCGATCGAGAGTCGGACTGACGTCTCTTTACTCGGCGTTGAAGTCCTCGCTGGAGCGGCTTTAGTGACCGCGAGCACCTTGTTAATTCGCCGACGGTACTCGCATCGACTCCCTTCTAAGGTATCCGCTTTCGCATCTCTTCAACCGTTACGCCGGTTACTCGCAGCCGTTTGGTCTTAGAGGTTTCCCCTCCGACGATCTCGACGTTGGATCGCGCGATGCCGAGGGTCTTGGCTACGAGTTTTATCAGCTCAGCGTTCGCGGCTCCGTCCACGGGGGGCGAAGTTAGTTTTGCTTTTATCGTACCGTCCACCTCGCCAACGATCTCGCTTCTTGAACTGCGCGGTATGACGCGGAAAGTCAACGTTATTGAATCTTCTCGCTTTGTCATGCCGACACCCGCTCCGTAGGAGCCAAATGTTTGTAGAAGTCCAAGCCGCGCATACTACGCTCTCCGTTAGGAGCGGAATGTTATATCGCTCCTAACGGAGCGCGATTATGTAATCGCCTGCGACTCCACAAACA
>DATEOJ010000469.1:0-11061 GCA_035274235.1 Pyrinomonadaceae bacterium | reverse complement strand
ATTCAGTCCGATGTAAGTGAGCACGCTGAGTTGACGTGGATACTGGCGTGCGTCTCGCGTCTCGGTGAGTTGGAACGGATGACGCAGTTCAAGGACAAGGGCAAAGGGAACACCGAACGCGCACCGTCGGGGCTGCTCATGTATCCGATACTGATGGCAGCGGACATACTTCTTTACCAGACGGATCTTGTTCCGGTCGGTCAGGATCAGAAACAGCACCTCGAACTGACGCGCGATCTTGCAGAACGTTTCAATCGCGATTTCGGCGAGGCATTCACGATTCCCGAGCCGTATATCCCGAAGGCCGGCGCGAATATTAAGTCGCTTCAGGATCCTGCGAAGAAGATGTCGAAGTCGGATGAGAACGTGAACGGTTCGATCTTCCTTCTCGACGACCCCGACACCATCACGAAGAAAATAAAACGCGCGGTGACGGATTCGGGAACGGATATTCGTTTCGACGATTCGCGTCCGGCGATAGCGAACCTGTTGACGATCTTTCAGCTACTAACGGGTAAGACGCCTGCTGAGTGCGAGGCTCATTTCGAAGGAAAGGGATACGGACAATTCAAAGGTGAACTAGCCGAGACCGTCGTCGAGTTTCTCCGTCCGTTCCAGGACCGCGTGCATCAGTACGACGACGCGACGCTCGATAACATTCTCAAGACCGGTGCCGAAAAAGCCCGCGGCATCGCCCGCGAGACCCTTAACGACGTGTATCGAAAGATGGGAATCAGCTGATCTTGGATTTGGGACTTGTGTTAGCGCTGCACAAGCCTGGTCCGCGGCTTAGCCGCCATGATGAGCGGAGGCTCTGCCTCCAGTAGGGCGGTGGAACCGCAAAGACAATTTTCTCCGCGGCGGAAAGGCGGAGCCTTTCCGCTCATCATGCGGGCGAAGCCCGTCAGACCCAATTGAGTATATCGTCCTCACTAACTGTCGGGCTCGGGCCATTGGCTGAAACATTTTTCCGTTTTCTCCGTCATAAAACCCTAATTATGAAAAAGCATCCTTTGTCGTACCTATTCGTTCTCCTGCTACTTCTGTCGCAGGCTGCACTCGCTCAAGACGCTTCGAAGCTCAGTATCGAACGCATCTTCAACACCGACGAATTCCAGCCGGCTCGATTCGGCGGCTTTCGCTGGCTGAAGGACGGCAGCTCGTTCGGGCGGCTTGAGCCGTCGCCGACGGCGAAAGGCTCGATGGACCTTGTGAAGTACGACATCGCGACCAACAAACGTGACGTCCTGCTCCCCGCCGAGAAACTCATTCCAACCGGCGAGACGAAACCCATCACGATCCAGGGTTACGAATATTCAGCCGACGACCGGCGCATTTTGATCTACACAAACTCGAAACGAGTTTGGCGACAAAACACAAAAGGCGAATACTGGGTTCTCGACGTCGCGTCCGGCAAGTTGACGAAGATCGGTGCCGACGCTAAGCCTTCGACGCTGATGTTCGCGAAGTTCTCGCCTGACGCAACTCGCGTCGGCTACGTCCGCGAAAGCGATCTCTACGTGCAGAACATCGACACGGGCAAGATCACCCGTCTCACATCGAACGGAAGTCCGACGATGATCAACGGTACATCCGATTGGGTTAACGAAGAGGAATTCAATCTTCGCGACTGCTGGCGTTGGAGTCCGGATGGAAAGTCGATCGCGTTCTGGCAGTTCGACGCATCTGGCATCCCCGACTTTTATCTTCTCAACAACGTGAAGAGTTTGTATCCGGAGCTTACGAAGATCCCGTATCCGAAAGCCGGAACGACGAACGCCGCGGTCCGCGTCGGCGTGGTCAGTGCCGACGGCGGGGACATCCGTTGGATGAAGACCCCGGGCGATCCGCGCAACACGTATCTGGTGTCCGTCGATTGGACCGGCGATTCGAAGTCGGTCTACATGCAGCACTTCAATCGTCTGCAGAACACTTTGAATATCCTCGTCGCCGATCCGTCATCGGGTGAGGCTCACAGCATCCTGACGGAAAAGGACAACGCGTGGGTCGATCTCGAACTCCCGGCGATGACATGGCTCGATGGCGGCAAACGTTTTCTGTGGATCAGCGAGCGAAGCGGATGGCGACAAGCATATTCGGTGTCGGCGGACGGCAAGGATATTCGTCCGATCACAAAGGGCGACTTCGATATGATTGACAACCAGGGCATCGATCAAACCGGTGGCTGGTTCTACTACACCGCGTCGCCGACGAACGCCGCTCAGAGATATCTCTACCGCTCAAAACTCGACGGCAGTGGTGAGGCCGAGCGCATCACGCCGGCGGCGGACAGTGGCTGGAACAACTACAACATTTCTCCAAACAAACATTGGGCGGTTCAGACGTCGTCGTCTTACGGAAAGGCCGCGAAGATCTCGCTTCTCGATCTCTCTAATAAATCGGTCGCGCGAGTGATCGTCGACAACGCCGCTCTGCAGGGAAAGATCGATAAACTTCAGAAGGGTCCGCATGAGTTTTTCCGAGTCGATGTCGGCGAGGGAGTCTCACTTGATGCATGGATGATGAAGCCGCCGAACTTCGACCCGTCGAAGAAGTATCCGATCCTGTTCTACGTCTACACCGAGCCGGCCGGGCAGACCGTCATGGATTCGTGGCAAGGTGCCAATTATCTGTGGTTCCTGATGCTCACGCAGCAGGGCTACATCGTGGCGAGTGTCGACAACCGTGGGACACCGTCACCGCGCGGGCGTGAGTTCCGAAAGAGCATCTATCGGAAGTTGGGTGTCCTCAACTCACAGGATCAGGCCAACGCCGCAAAGGCGATCGTCGCGAAGAACTCGTTTATCGATCCGGCACGCGTCGGCGTCTGGGGCTGGAGCGGCGGTGGCGTGGCAACGCTAAACGCGATGTTCCGCTACCCGGATGTCTACAAGATGGGAATGTCGGTCGCACCGGTCGCGGACAATCACTATTACGACACGATCTATACCGAGCGATATCTCGGTCTTCCGAAGGACAACGAAGCGGATTACAAGAACGCAGCGCCTATAACTTTCGCTAAGAATCTAAAAGGCGATCTATTGATCGTCCACGGAACGGGCGATGACAACGTTCACTATCAGGCGACGGAGATCTTGTTCGATACGCTGATCGCGAACAACAAACCGTTCACGATGATGGCCTATCCAAACCGCTCTCACGGCATCTTCGAAGGCGAAGGTACGACGGTTCATCTATACGGCTTGTTGACGCGGTATTTGAACGAACACCTGCCGGCGACCGCACCGGAGGTACCGTAGTTTTTGCGACGCGGGGATCACGTCGGCACAAAAGCTCCCCTCCGTGTTTAGGAGGGGTGCCGAGGCTTTGCGAGGCGGGGTGGTAGTTAAGAAGAATCAGATTTTTCTGACTACCACCCCGTCCGCCGAAGCGGCGGCCACCCCTCCTAAACACGGAGGGGAGCTTTTTGTTGCATCCCACTTGGGCGGTGCTACAATTGGGGCATTCCGATTCAATTCACCTGCGACCCAACAAACGGGTCCACGCAACTTTCACAAGGAGGCACCAACCATGGACGCAGTCAAGAAGTCATTCGACATTCCCAAATTCAAAGAACAGTACGAAAACTATATCGGCGGCGAGTGGGTCGCTCCGAAGAGCGGCGAGTATTTTGATTGCACATCGCCGGTCGATGGCAAGTCGTTTACGAAGGTCGCACGTTCAAATGAAGAGGACGTGAACGCCGCTCTCGACGCCGCGCACAAGGCGTTCGAAACGTGGGGCAAAACATCTGCGACCGAACGCAGCAATATCCTTCTCAAGATCGCCGACCGCATGGAGCAGAATCTCGATCTGCTCGCACGCGCTGAGACGTGGGACAACGGCAAACCGATCCGCGAAACGACGGCTGCCGACCTGCCGCTCGCGATCGATCATTTCCGTTATTTCGCGAGTGTTATCCGAGCCGAAGAAGGCAGTGCGTCGGAGCTGGATCAGAACACGCTGTCGGTGATCATCAGAGAACCGCTCGGCGTTGTCGGTCAGATCATTCCGTGGAACTTCCCGCTTCTGATGGCTACGTGGAAGATGGCTCCGGCACTCGCGGCCGGCAACTGCATCATCATCAAACCCGCCGAGCAAACTCCGGCTAGCATTATGGTCTGGGCGGAATTGGTGGGTGATCTTCTCCCGCCGGGAGTTCTCAACATCGTGAATGGATTCGGAGTCGAGGCGGGTAAGCCTCTCGCGACGTCGGACCGCATCGCGAAAGTTGCGTTTACGGGCGAGACGACCACCGGACGTTTGATCATGCAGTACGCGTCGCAGAACCTAATCCCGGTCACGCTCGAGCTTGGCGGCAAGTCGCCGAATATCTTCTTCGAAAGCGTGATGGATGCCGACGATGACTTCTTCGACAAGTGTCTCGAGGGAGCGACGTTGTTCGCACTGAATCAAGGTGAAGTCTGCACGTGTCCGTCACGCGTGCTCGTGCAGGAATCGATCGCGGATAAGTTCATCCCGCGGTTCATCGAACGCACGAAGCAGATCAAGATGGGTCACCCGCTCGATCCAACGACGATGATGGGTGCACAGGCGAGCAAGGACCAGTACGAGAAGATCCTTAACTACCTGCAGATCGCAAAGGACGAAGGAGCGGAAGTTCTCACCGGCGGCAACGCGTACAAGAATCCCGATCTCGAAGACGGCTACTACATCGAGCCGACGATCGTGAAAGGCCACAACAAGATGCGCGTCTTTCAGGAAGAGATCTTCGGACCGGTCACTGCAGTTACGACGTTTAAGGATGAAGCCGAAGCGATCGAGATCGCGAACGACACGTTATACGGTCTCGGTGCCGGTGTCTGGACCCGCGATGCTCATGAGCTATATCGTGTCCCGCGTGCGATCCAGGCCGGCCGCGTCTGGGTGAACAACTATCACAACTACCCGGCCCACGCTCCGTTCGGCGGTTACAAGAAGTCGGGCTTCGGTCGCGAGAATCATCTGATGATGCTCGACCACTATCGCCAGACGAAGAACATGCTCATCTCTTACGACAAGAAGGCGATGGGATTCTTCTAGGATTGCGGATTTCGGATTGCGGATTGCGGATTCCGGGGTACCGTCCTGGGTTCGTGGCTCTAGCTGCAGAGCAGCGACATGTTTGTAGCCCCGGCTTGAGCGAAGCGATACCCGGGGTAAGCGGCCACAGGGAATCCGAGCCCCGTAAGGCGAGCGATCTTATCCTCCGATATTTAGCAAAAGGGTCATTGTGTGAATCCGAAGCTCTCCACAGAAATAAGTCGCCTGCAAAAGATTTTGGAAGGCAACGGCTTAGACTTTGCGCCTATGACCAGCGTATCGGGAGACGCGATAGCCAACGCAGAAGCGCGAATCGGACTGACGTTTGACCCCAGCCTCAAAGAGCTTTGGGAGTTTACGAATGGTT
Organism: Pyrinomonadaceae bacterium; assembly: GCA_035274235.1. Lineage (GTDB taxonomy): Bacteria > Acidobacteriota > Blastocatellia > Pyrinomonadales > Pyrinomonadaceae > OLB17. The sequence continues at coordinate 5,651 of DATEOJ010000469.1, read as the reverse complement.
CGAATAACCAGACATGGTTCGCCGTCGTTTCCGACGAACTGACGCCGCTTTCGTTTCCTTCGTTTGAGGAATCGGTCGAATCCTGGTCTTGGCACTTGCCGTATGACGAAACGACCTATGCCGAGTGGAACGTGGATGACGAAAGAGATCCGAGGATACAGCCCAACTACATAAGACACCGGCTCTGGTTTCCATTCGCCGAGACCAACGGGTTTTCTACGAGCGTTTTATTCGACGCCGATCCAGTCGATAAAGGAGACTACGGTCAGATCATCGTGTATCAGCACGACCCCGACGCAATCTATTATGTGGCTCAAGATTTTTTGGAGTTTTTCAGAAAGTCGAACGAGTTGCTAGAGGCAAACGCCAAGGAGTTGTTACTCGGCGAATATAGTTAAAATGGTCTTTGATTGGGACGAGGACAAGGGCGAGCTTAATCGAATAAAACATGGTGTGACGTTCGATGAAGCGACGTCCGTTTTCGACGACTACTTCCACGTTGATTTCTACGACCCGAAGCACTCTGCCGAAGAGCATCGCTTCATGAAAGTCGGCGAATCAAACGAGGGACGATTATTGATCGTTTCGTATACGGAGCGTGGTGATAAGATAAGGATCATCAGTGCCAGAGAACTAACGCCGCAAGAGCGCAGAATGTATGAGCACGGAAAATTTGAATGACGATCTCGAACCCGAGTACGACTTATCCACGCTAAAGGTCCGGAAGATCGGTGAAGGCCGCCGCTTGCTGCAGGAGAATGCAGTCCTGCTCGACGTTGATGTTGCCAAGGTATTTCCCGATTCTGAAGCCGTCAACCAAGCACTGCGATTCCTAATCCGCATTGCGAAAGAAAACCAACCTGAGCTTAAGAGCTAGTTTTGTGCGGAGCATTCGATAAGGAGCACAAGTTGGGAACGATCCAGAGAGTAAAAATCACCGACGAAGCAGCCAAGATCGTCGACCAACTCCGCGCAAAGAACGGCGAGTTGATGTTTCACCAATCGGGCGGTTGCTGCGATGGGTCGTCGCCGATGTGTTATCCGAAGGGTGAGTTCATCGTCGGCTCGTCTGACGTCTGGCTCGGTGAGGTCGCGGGTTGTGACTTCTACATGGCGAAGGATCAGTTCGAATTCTGGCAGCATACGGAACTCACCATCGACGTCGTCGAAGGCCGCGGCGCGAGCTTCTCGCTCGAGATCCCGCTCGGCGTACGCTTCGTTACGAAGTCGCGCGTCTTCACGTACGAAGAATCGCAGAACCTGACGCCGACGCATCTCGGGGACGCGACTGAAGCGCGTGCATAACCACTAAACACCGTATCCACTGAAGTGTTAGCAACAACTCGGAATTGCACAACGAGCGTAGGACAGGCATTCCTGCCTGTCCTCGATAGCCGCTCGGAATTTCGTCAGACTCCGGACAGTTAACGAGGACAGGCAGGAATGCCTGTCCTACGCATATTGCTCGATCAGGCTCGGGACGGCCGACGAGGACAGGCAGGAATGCCTGTCCTACGCGCGTTGTTCGATCAGATTTGGGACGGGTGACGAGGACAGGCAGGAATGCCTGTCCTACGCTCGTCCAACGCATGAGTGTGTAGTTGATTGTTTCAAGTGGATAGTTATTATTACTGGGATGGCAAAAAACAAAATCACCGTCTACGAAAAACCTACCTGAACCACGTGCCGAAATCTGGCTACGCTGTTTCGTGAAAACGGCATCGACGTGCAAAGGGTCAATTATTTTAACGAACAGTTCACCGAGAAATCTCTTAGGGACTTGATAAGAAAGCTCGGGGTAACACCATTCGAGATACTTCGGAAGGGCGAAGCACAGGCGAAAGAACTCGGTCTGAACGCTGAGTCGGCACCCGGGGATATCATTAAGGCGATCGTCCAATATCCGGCGTTGCTGCAGCGACCGATCGTCGAAGTCGGTGACAAGGCGATCGTCGCTCGTCCGGCGGAGAAGGCGTTGGAGATTGTCAGGTAGAGGCGACTGGAGCGCAAGCGTCTCGCTTGCAGACGTCGCGAGCGACGGACTCAAACGCAAGCGAGACGCTTGCGCTCCAGTCATAAACAACATGAGCTCAACAAACGGCAACGGCCACTATCCAAAACCCAAGAACGTCCTCGGCGGTGAACTGAAAGTCTGCTGTACCGACCCGATGACCGGCTTCTATCGCGACGGCTATTGTCGAACCGGACCGGAAGATACCGGACGTCACACCGTTTGTATCGAAGCCACCGACGACTTCCTCGCGTATTCGAAATCCGTCGGCAATGATCTCTCGACGCCTATGCCCGAGTACGCGTTCCCCGGTTTGGCCGAAGGGGACCGTTGGTGTCTGGTCGCTCTGCGTTGGAAGCAAGCACTCGCTGCCGGTATGGCCCCCAACGTCGTGCTCGAGTCGACGCACGAATCGGTACTTGAGATCGTTTCCCTCGCAGAACTGGAAGCCTACGCAATAAAGGATGACAAACCTTAGTTTGTCCCAACCCAACGGACGACAAACTTTAGTTTGTCGCACAAGAACAAACTGAAGTTTGTTCTCCGTAGAGAATGCAGACGCTTGAACATCTTCGCCATCTACTCGCATACGACGATTGGGCGAATCGCCGCACGCTCGATACTCTTAGGGATCAACATTCCGAGCGTTCGCTTCAGATCCTCGCTCACATACTAATCACAAAGCAGGAGTACTTCGACCGCCTTCACGGAAAAGATTCGACCGGTTTTAACTTCTGGCCGGACCTTACTCTCGATGAATGCGCTCAGATGATCGCCGCGACGACGACTAACTTCGAGAAGCTCCTCCGGGATGCAGACGAGTCGATCCTTGAACAAGCCGCCGCATACAAAACGAGCGAGGGCGTTCCGTTCGAGAACAGTTACCGCGAACTGCTAACTCATATCCTGTTTCACTCGTCGATCCACCGCGGCAACATCGTCCTCAAAATGCGGGAAGAAGGTCTCGAACCGCCAAGGATCGACTACATTCTCTTTCTCCGAGAGCAAGTCTGAGCGAAAGAATCTTGTCGCACAGGCAGTACCGCCTGCGTTAGCGGGTGGTCGAGCGCGGGAATAAAATAACATCCGTTTATCTCAACTCTCGACCACCCGCTAACGCAGGCGGTACTGCCTATGAACCGGCAACAATCTTGATGCCGATAGACGCGGAAATCACGGAAACCACGTATAATGGTTCCCATCGCTCATGGAGCCCAAGCAAGAACTAGAACAATTCGTATTTGATTTTCACAAAGAAACGGCCGAGATCGTCGCCGAATCTCGTGACGAATTGAAGATCAAGCTCGGCGAATTCGCCGGCCCGCTCGACCTGCTGCTGTTTCTTATCCGACAGGAGCAGGCGAACATCTTCGATATCCCGATCTCAAGAATCACCGACGAATATCTCCAGTACATTCGTCTGATGAAGAGCCTCGACATCGCCGTCGCGGCCGACTTTCTCGTCATGGCGGCGACCTTGATCGAGATCAAGTCGAAGATGCTCCTTCCCCGCGACCCGATGGCACCACCGGAAGAGGAGATGGAAGACCCGCGTAAGGAGCTTGTCGACCGCTTGCTGGAGTACGAAAAGTTCAAAGCGGCGGCGCAGATGCTGCACGAGAAAACGACGATCGAGCAGGCCGTTTTTCAACGAGGCAAGATCGAGTCGGATGAAGCAAACGCCGAGATCAACGCGACGGTCTTTGACATCATCACCGTCTTCCAGAAGATACTCGTCCGGCATCGCGACGAGATCAAGATGGAGATCGCTCGCGAAGAGATCTCGCTCTCGGACATGATCAAGACCCTGAAGCGTCGGATCTTCGAAGAGATGGAAGTGGACATCTTGAAGTTCTTCGAAGAGATGCAATCGAAACGCGAGTTGGTGACGGCGTTCATCGCTGTCCTCGAGATCGTCCGGACGGAAAGCGTCAAGCTAACGCAGAAGAGCACGTTCGGGGAAATAATCATAAAGGCGGTGACAAATGGAAACAGCAGCCACTGAGAAAAAATCTGCACGCAGCATGGGCGAGCTTGTCGCCGTAGTCGAGGCACTCATTTTCGTTGCGGACGAACCGATCACGTCAAAGCTCATCGCCGAAGTTCTGGAAGAAGACAAAGACTCGATCGACGCGGCTGTCGCCGAGCTTGAAAAAGAATACGAAGCGCGAGAAAGCGGTCTTCAGATCCGCGAGATCGCGGCCGGTTGGCAGATCGCGACCCGGACGGAACTTCACGAAGACGTTCGCAAATTTTTGAAGACCCGACCGTCGGCCAAGCTCTCCCTCGCATCGCTCGAGACGTTGGCCGTGATCGCCTACAAGCAACCGGTCACCGTCCCCGAGATCCTCGAGATCCGCGGCGTGCAGTCGGCCTCGGCGATCAAGACCCTACTCGAAAAACGCCTCATCGTCACCAAAGGTCACAAGGAAACCGTCGGACGTCCGATGCAGTACGGGACGTCTAAGGAGTTTCTCATTCAGTTCGGGTTGAAAGATCTCACCGAGCTGCCCTCGATCGAAGATTTCGAAGATCTGGCAAGCTAAGTAAAAAGTAAAAAGGAAAAAGTAAATGGCGGTCGGGAACCAGAACCCCGCTACCGCCATTTACTTTTTCCTTTTTACTTTTTACTTAGAATCCTCCGCGATCTCTGCGTTAAACTCTTCCCGTGCAAGAAAGATTACAGAAACTCATCGCCCAGGCGGGCATCGCTTCGCGACGCGGGGCTGAAGAACTCATCAAAGAAGGCGTCGTGACGGTTAACGGTCAACGGGCGGAACTTGGAACGAAAGCCGACCCGGAGACCGATCACATCAAGGTCCGCGGGAAGCTCATCAACATAAAGCTCCGCGACATCGAGCACGCATACATCCTTCTCAATAAACCAAAAGGATATCTATCTAGCGTCTCCGATCCGCAGCGTCGTCCGCTTGTGACCGACCTCGTCAAGGGCCAGGGGAAACTGCATCCCGTCGGACGTCTCGATTTCAACACCGAGGGTTTGATCATTCTTACCAACGACGGAGAGTTCACAAACGCGGTCTCGGCGTCGAAGCGGATCCCGAAGGTCTATCAGGTAAAAACGAAAGGCATGCCGACCGAGGTCGCGATTCGAAAGCTGCGTCGCGGTCTGAAACTCGAAGACGGTTTCAAGACCGCCCCTGCGGATATCAAGATCCTAAAACCAACCGACAAGAACGGCTGGTACGAGGTGACTTTGTTCGAAGGTCACAATCAGCAGATCCGCAAAATGTTCGACGCGATCGGTCACTCGGTCGTGAAGTTGAAACGAATTGCGATCGGCGATGTGAATGACGGCGGATTGTCGGTGGGAAGATTTCGAAAATTGACTGCGGACGAGGTCAAGTCGTTGAGCGGCAACAAGCGGACTGGAGCGCAAGCGTCCCGCTTGCCTACGGACGAACCCCGAAAGAATGACAACGATACTAAATCAAGTGCGAAGGTACGCCGCTGAAAAACGCGGCGTTTGCAAGCGAGACGCTTGCTCTCCAGTCCGTATCCGGGATCATCCCAACGCCCGGTGCTCAACCATCAAACACAGATCTTGCACGACCTTAATTCCCTCTTTCGCAAACGCCTCCGCCGCTTCATCGTTGCGAATCCCTAACTGGATCCAGAC
>DATEOJ010000468.1:0-11124 GCA_035274235.1 Pyrinomonadaceae bacterium | reverse complement strand
TCGGCAGGAAGCTTGAGAAGCCGAATCGCCGTGGCGATCAAGGTCCGGTCCTTGCCGACCCTCGACGCCACATCTTCCTGCGTAAGTCCAATTGTATCAATAAGTTTGCGGTAGGCGTTCGCTTCTTCGATCGGGTTCAGCTCCTGACGCTGGATGTTTTCGATCAGTGCCAACTCAAGCAGTTTATCGTCAGAGACTTCCTTTATTGCCGCCGGAATCCTTCTGAGGCCCGCCTTTTGGGCCGCTCGCCATCGACGTTCACCGGCGACGATCTCGAAGCCCTCGCCTTTCCTACGGACCACTATGGGCTGAACGACGCCATTAGCTGCGATCGATTGCGCCAGTTCCTCCAAGGCAGACTCAGTGAACCGGGTTCGCGGCTGTTCCGGATTAGGCTTTATGAGGTCAATGTCTAACTCATTTAGCGGTTCATCAGTAGGCTTAGTGTCTCCCAATAAAGCACTTAGCCCCCTTCCGAGGGGTTGTCTAGCCATGATTTAGGATCTCCTTTGCGAGGGCAATGTAACTATCGGCACCCTTTGAACGCGGATCATATAGGGCTATCGGCTTGCCGAAGCTCGGAGCCTCCGCCAGTCGAACGTTGCGCGGGATTACCGTCTGAAACACCTGCGGACCGTAAAAATCGCGGAGGTCCTTTGCGACAGCCGCCGACAAGTTGGTCCGTTCGTCATACATCGTGAGCAACAGGCCCTCAATTGCCAATCCGGGATTCAGCTCTCGCTTGAGCCGGGCTAGGGTCTCGAATAACTCTGTAACTCCTTCTAATGCAAAGTATTCGCATTGAATCGGCACCAACAGAGCATCGGCAGCCGTGAGGCCGTTCACCGTGAGAATACCTAGACTGGGCGGGCAATCGACGATGATGTAGTGAAAAAACTCACGAATCGGGTCGAGAAGCTTTTTCAGGATCGTCGCACGCTCGTCTGTCTCGGCAAACTCGATTTCGATACCGGCCAAATTCTTGTCGGCCGGTGCGACCCATAAAGTTTCGATAAGGGTCGGAACAACTATGTCGCGTACGGAACCGCTCGTGACCATAGTGTTGTAAAGCGATTTACGACCAACGGCGCGGGGAATCCCGGCCCCTGACGTCGCATTTGCTTGCGGATCTGCATCCACAAGGAGGACTTTCTTTCCTTGCAGAGCAAGGCTTGCGGCGAGATTGATTGCCGTTGTCGTCTTACCGACGCCGCCTTTTTGGTTTGCGATCGAAATTATGCGTCCCATTAGGTGTGAACAACTGTAAGGTAGCACGGCGAGAGGACCGAACTCCAATGTGGAACGTTCCACAGTTTATATCAAGTGTGGAACGTTCCACACTTAGTTTGATAAAGTGCCTTTTGAAGCAGCTTGTTGCGACGCGAGGTGAACCAGGACGGTCGAAACTGCGGCAGGTGTCAGGCCAGCAATCGTGCGAACCTGACCAAAAGTCCGAGGCTGGGCCCGCTCTAGACGCTCGACCATCTCGTGAGACAAACCGCTGATCGACTGAAAATGAAAACTCTCCGGCACTCTCAAACTGTCGTGATGATAAACCCGCTCCGTAGCCGCACGCTGCTTTTCAACATAGCCGCTGTACAGCGAGTCGGCGAGTGCGGTGTCAATGTCCGATTCAGTAGCCCCCTCCTTCACATCCGTCGGCAAAAGCTGCGTGAGTAAATCCTTCTCGACACCCCGCCGTTGAGCGAGTTGTGAAAGCGTTACTGCGTCGCCGAGATCCGCCCCAAGTAGCCGGGACAGACTGGCGTACTCAACTGAAGACCTTGTAAACCGCGTGAAATCCAAAGCGTTTCTCAAACGCGCGATTCGGTCCCGTCGGGCACTAAAGCGATCCCAGTCGCTGTCGCCCAGCAGCCCGATCTCATTGCCGCGAGGGCTTAAACGCTGGTCTGCATTGTCATGCCGGAGTGTCAAACGAGCTTCCGCACGAGAGGTGAATAGCCTGTACGGTTCATCAACGCCGTGCCGGATCAGGTCGTCCACCAGCACTCCGATGTAGGCCTCATCTCGACGCAGCACAAAGGGCTCGCGACGTTCTACCGAACATGCCGCGTTAATTCCGGCCATCAAGCCCTGACAAGCGGCTTCTTCGTAACCGGTAGTTCCATTTATCTGCCCGGCAAGGAAAAGACCGTCCATTCGAGTCGACTCAAGCGTCGGTTTCATTTCCCTCGGATCGATATAGTCATACTCGATAGCGTAGCCGGGTCGAATGATTTCCACCTGTTCAAAGCCAGGTATCATGCGAAGCAGCTCGAGCTGAAGAGACGATGGTAGGGAAGTCGAAAACCCGTTTAGATAAACTTCGTGGGTATTGTGCCCCTCGGGCTCCAGGAAGAGTTGATGCCGATCCTTGTCGGCGAACTTTACGACCTTGTCCTCGATCGACGGACAATACCGAGGACCGATTCCCTTGATCTGTCCGGAATAGAGCGGCGACTGATTCAGATTCGAGCGAATCGCGTCGTGGACCTTATCGCTCGTGTACCCAATGAAGCACTGGATCTGCGGCTGTTCGATCTTCTCGGTCGCGAAAGAGAACGGCACGGGTCTCTCGTCAGGCGGCTGCGGTTCGAAAGCCTCCCAGTCGATCGTCCTTCCATCCAGCCTCGGCGGCGTCCCAGTCTTCAGACGACCGACTGGAAATCCGAGCCTCTTGAACGACTCAGCTAACTCGATCGACGCCGGCTCGCCGGCACGTCCGGCCGATTGTGTTCGCCGGCCGGTGTGGATCATCCCGTTGAGGAACGTTCCGGTCGCCACGACAACTGACTTTGCTCCAAAGCGACGAGTATCTTGCAGCTCAACTCCGATAACTTTATTGTCTTCAACAATTAAATCGACGACGACACCTTGTCGGAGATGTAGGTTGGACGTCGCCTCGAGGACACGCCGCATCTCTGTTCGGTACAAACTCCGATCCGCCTGAGCACGCGGCGACTGAACTGCGGGACCCCGCGACCGATTCAATAGACGGAACTGAATCCCCGTTCGGTCGATCACGCGACCCATGATACCGCCAAGGGCGTCGATCTCGCGGACGACGTGTCCCTTCGCAATGCCGCCGACTGCGGGATTGCAGGACATCTGTCCGATCAAGTCCAGATTCAATGTGACCAGCGCCGTCTCCGCTCCGAGGCGCGCGGCGGCCGACGCGGCCTCGCAGCCCGCGTGTCCCGCTCCGATCACAATGACATCAAAACTCTCGTCGAACATATCGCTCCAATTCGCGAAGTTTTAGATTGTATTAGACCGTCCGTCTTTTGCCAACCGATTTACTTGCCGATACAGAAGGTCGAGAAGATCCTGGTGAGCATGTCTTCCGTCGTCGTCTCCCCAGTGATCTGACCCAGGTAACGAAGCGCGTTGTGAAGTCCGATGAGAATGATCTCCTCGCTCGCCCTTGAGTCGAGCAACTCGATCGAGTGGAGGATCTCGTCGCGAGTACGAACCAGCAGATCGTGATGTCGGGCGTCGGTGACAAGAAAACCATCCGTACCTAAATTCTCCGACGCATAAGGACTGACGATCGCATGACGAAGTGCATCGAGTCCTTCACCTGTTCTAGCGGAAATTGCTACGACGGACATACCGCGACCGGCAACGTTTTCGAATCGATCAACGACCGCTGCGAGATCATCGCCGTTCATCGTGTCGATCTTATTCACCGCAACCAAGTGTCGCGACGACTTTATCTCCTCGACGATCTTCGTATCCTCTTCATTCACATCCTCGGACGCATCGAGCATCGCGACAACGAGATCAGCATCCGCCATCGTCCGACGCGCACGCTCGACACCGATGCTTTCCACGCGGTCGTCCGTGTCACGCAAACCCGCGGTATCAGTCAGCGATATCGGAATGTTGTTGATGGTAAGACGTTCGTGAAGTTGGTCGCGAGTCGTGCCCGCGATCTCCGTTACGATCGCGCGGTCGCTTCCCAGTAACGCGTTGAAGAGACTAGATTTACCGACGTTCGGGCGTCCCACGATCGCGACCCGAATACCTTCCCGAATAAGATGTCCGGCCTTAAAAGTGTCGGCGATCGCACCGACCGAGTCTACGATCACCTGCAATCGCGAACGAAGGTTCTCAATTTGAATTAACGGCAGATCATCTTCGACAAACTCGAGTGCTGACTCGAGCACGACGATCATGTCGAGCAGTTCGTCCTTGATCGGTTCCAACTGATGCGAGAACTCGCCGCGCATCTGTCGCACTGCCTGACGCGCCGCGCCCGTCGTCTGCGCATCTATGAGATCGCGGATCGCTTCCGCCTGCGTCAGATTCATCCGACCATTTGCGAGAGCGCGCAAAGTAAACTCACCTGCATCCGCCATCCGAGCGCCGAGACTCAGACAAAGATCAATAACGCGACGCAGCAACACCGGCGAGCCATGACAACTTATCTCTGCCACATCTTCACCGGTGAACGAGTGCGGCGCTTTGAAGAAAGTTACGATCGCTTCATCGACAACTTCCGCATCATCTTTCTCGCGCAACCGTTTCAGATGAGCGACGCGAGGTGTTGGTGAAAACGAAGACTCACCTAGCAAGCTGCGCACGAGTTCGAGCGATCCGTCTCCGCTAAGACGAACGACTCCGATACCGCTTCTTCCCAACGGCGTAGCAAGGGCAACAATCGTCTGCACGGCTACATTTCATCACAGACCACAAAGAAAAACACGGAGCGAGTCGTTACGACTTCGCTCCGTGCTTTAAAAATCTCGCTGACTTAAGGTCTACTTCAAACGAACTTGCAGTCGTCGCTCGCGACCCTCTCCAACCGACTCGGTTAGAAGGTCTTCTTCCTGCTGCAAAGACATATGAATGATCCGACGCTCCGTTGAGTTCAGCACGCCGAAGGTAAACGGGATCCCGTTCTTCCTCACATGACCCGCCGCGAAATTCGCCATCGCTTGAAGCTCCGATTTGCGTGTTTGACGAAATCCTTCGGCATCAACGACGAACCGATGTTGACGATCGAGCTCGCGACCTAACGATTGAAACAGCAAAACCTCGAACGCATCGAGCAACTCACCGTTCTCAGATAGCGCAAGATGAGCGTCTTCACCGCTCAGATTTACGACGCATCCCTCGTCTGTCCAGTTCGTCGAAACGGAAAGATTGAATCCCATTCCGGCGAGGACATCCGACAAGAGTACTTTGGCGTTTTCACATGTCTCGTTCATAGGCTATGACGTGCTAAGTTTTGGTTTACCTTTTACTTTCTTCGCGTTCTGCGGAACCGAATCGACGATCTCTGTAGTCGGCGGTTCGTTCGACTTATTCATACGATTGATCAGCATCTGCTGACCGAAGCTGACGACGTTTCCGAATAGCCAGTAGATCAACAGTCCTGCCGGCGCGGTCCACATCACCCACAGCATCATCACCGGCATCAGATACGTCATCATCTTCTGCTGCATCTGCTGCTCGGGTGTTACGACCGGTGCGGTCGGCGTGAACTTCATCGCGAGCACCATCGAACCGGCAAACGCAAACTCGAGCAGGTGCCAGGGATCCGCCGCCGATAGATCCGGAAGCCATAGGAATGTCGCCTGCCGCGCGTCGAGCGAAACCGTGATCGCCGTATAGAACGCGAGCAGCAGAGGGAACTGCAGCAACATCGGAAGACACCCGCCGATCGGCAGTGCGTCTTTCGTCATCTTTAGCTGCTCCATCTGGAGCGTCCGCATACGCGGATCGTCAACCGGTACACCCTTCTTCTGAAGATCTTTGATCTTGTCCTGGATCTCCTTCATCTTCGGTGCGTTCGCCGACGCCTTCTTGAAAGACTTCGACTGATGCCAACGCAGCGGGAAGAGAAGCGAGTAGAAGAGGAACGTGAACAGAATGATCGCGACACCGTAGTTCGCCGTGAAAACGTTGAAGTAATGAAGTGCCCAGATGATCGGGATCGAGAGGCGTGATGTGATCGGACGGATCCACGAGTAGTTGCTGAAGTTGATCAGATCGACGATATAAATTTCCCGACCGACATCCTTCGACAACGAATCACTCAGACCGCTCAAAAGGAAATAATCTTTGGTTCCGGTAAAGATCCGTGTGACCGAACCGTCTGTCGCGACCGGCATGTAAGCCGTCAGCAGATGACGCGTCTCGGTCGTCTTCGGACTTCTGATCACCCAGCGGTAAATATTCTCGAACACCGGTTGGATCGGAACATCATATTTCGTCGCGTGATATTCAACCGAGTTCACCGGCGACGCGGGTATCGCGGCCATCGCGAAATATGCGTCACTCAAACCTACCCAATCGACGGATCCTGAATCTGCCAACACCGCCTGATTATTTGCGTCGAATGTAAACGAGTAACCACCCTGGTGACGCATGATGTCGCCATTGATAGAGGCCACTGCTTCCGACTCGGTGTGATAGAGATTGTGATAATTGATCGCGTGGTCGCCGATACTCGCACCGATCGCCAGCTTTGTGTTGGGAACGGGCTGACCGTTTTGCTTAAAATCGACCGCGAGATCCGCGACGTAACTATCCGCTCGGAATAGGAAGGACTTCTTGATCTCAACGCCGTTCTCGCCGGTAAGTACAAAATCAATTCGCTGTTCCTGTCCGGCCGTCAGGTTGATAACCGACTCCGGTGATGAGATCTGATAGTTGCGCTCGTTCGCGATGTTGGTGAGATTATCGTCGCCGGTGACGAGACGAAACGGAACTTCACGCGGCGTCTGCTCGAGAGTCCGCGGCGAGATCAACTGCAGCGGTTTCTTGTCATCCGAAGTCGATCCATCGGCGTAGATCGGATAATCGTTTTTAGTCGAATGATTCCGTAGGAGAAGCCAACTCGTCGCAACCGCTCCCTTCGAGTCGAGCGTCGTTTCGTAGAGCGGGGACTTAATTGTGATTGTCCGGTTTGGTACAGCGTCGGCCGCCGGGACCAGAGGTGCCGGAGCTACCGGCTGCGGAGCTGCGGCCTGTTGAGTCGCTTCCGGTTTAGCCGGTGCAGTCTGCGATACGTTCGCATCAGCAGTGTTTGTGTCCTTCGGTGGTGGGGTCGGAGAATAAAAATAGGTCCACGCAAGCAGGACCACCATCGACAGAACCGCAGCTGTCAGAAAACGAAACTGATTTTGATTATTGCTATTGTCCATTTCAGTTGTCAGTGATCGGTGATCAGTTGTCAGGAAGACTGACGACCGAGGACCGGCAACTGACTACTCCACCGGGTCATGCCCGCCTTTGCAGAGTGGCTGGCATCGCAATATGCGCTTGAGACCCATCCACATTCCCTTGAATGCTCCATACTTCTCGACCGCTTGACGCGCGTATTCGGAACACGTCGGCTCGAAGCGGCATGCTGGCGGAAGGAAGGGCGAGATCATCGCCTTGTAAATGCCAAGCAGATCGAGAACCAGGAATTTCATTTGTAACGCCATTCTGCCACACGGGCAGACCTAAACCTATATTCCCGAGACGCGTGCCGCGATCTGGGCGAGTTCTTCGAGCGGTTTGTCGAGCTTAACTCTCAACAGACTCCTCCTCGCATTCAAAACCCAGTCGTATTTAACGGAAATCTTGTCGAGCTGGTTCCGGTTAAGCCTGAACGACTCCCGCAGGAGTCGTTTTGCACGATTTCGGTCGTGCGCCTTTCCGATCGCCTTCTTTGTCGCCGTCACCCCAACGCGCTGTCGACCGAGCTTGTTCGCCAGTATAAATACGGTCATGTAACGACCTTCGAACCGCGTACCCTGCTCGTAAACACGCAGAAACTCGGCGCGCTTAGCGAGCCGAGTTTCCTTTGGTAGACCTAATCTTAGTAGTGTTGAACCGTCAGGCGCTTGCGTCCCTTCGCTCGACGGCGCTTGAGAACGGCCCGTCCGTTCTTCGTTGCCATTCTCGCCCTGAAGCCGTGCTTTTTTGCGCGGCGGCGATTGTTTGGTTGATAAGTTCTCTTCGGCATAGTCGCTCTCCATGAAATTTCACCCGAAAGTGAAAACGTAGAGTCTACGGGAGTGCGCTAGGGTCTGTCAAAGCGAATTGAAGGAAATTCCGCCTCAGCCCCGAACGAAACCTTGCCCGACCCCTTGGTGTAATATAACGAGGAAATTCAGGAGATGCCCATGCTAAAACTACGTCGTCCGGCGATTTACCTGGTACTCGTCTATCTCATCCTCATCTCGTGCGTGAGCGCATTCGGCCAAGTGCCGTTCGACAAGGCCGAGTTTGCCGCGCGTCGGGCAAAGGTATTCGAGAAGATCGGCGATGGTGCGGCGATAGTCTTCGCAAACGAGGAACACATTCACGCGGTGAAATATCGCGAGGCACCGGACTTTTACTATCTCACCGGTGTCGAAGAGCCCTCAGCGGTATTACTCCTCGTTGGTAAATCTAAGAAAGCGATCCTCGCCGCGCCGCAGAAAGCCCGCTGGAAACTTGCGTCTGAGGGACCCGGCATTCGTGACATACCGGATGCGGCGAAGCTGTATGGTCTCGACCGTGTCATCGCATTGGAGGACCTCGTCGCGTGGTTCAAGGCTTCCGACAACCGCGTGAGTAGGCTGTACGCTCCGCTGACGCCCCCCGACCAACTTGAGTACGCCCGTGAAGAGATGACGATGCTCGAGACCGACGAGATAAGGCTCCCGTTTGCGCGCATCTCGCGCGTCAAGAATCTCGTGGCCGGTCTCCACGCTCTCCAACCGAGCGCTCAGCTCGTCGACGTCAATCCAATCCTTGATGATCTCCGTTGGGTGAAGTCGCCGTACGAGATCGTGCGAATACGAATGGCGGGGAAGATCGGTGCCGAAGGAGTAAAGGAAGCGATCAAGGGAACCAAGCCGGGAATGTATGAGTACGAGATCGAAGCGGCGGCGCGGTTCGTCTATGTAAAGCGCGGTGCACGAGGCGACGGATTTATGCCGATTGTCGCGTCCGGACCGAACACGCTGATCTTTCACTACAACAAAAACAATCGAAGGATGCAGGCGGGTGAGGTGGTCTACATGGACTACGGCGCGGATTACGATTACTACGTCTCGGATATAACCCGCACATGGCCGGTCAGCGATAAGTTCACACCGGATCAGGAAAAAATGTATCGATGTGTTCTCGAAGCTCGCGCCGCGATCATCGCCGCCGTGAAACCCGGTGCCGTCGTCGAGGATCTGCAGAAGGCCGGGGAAATCGTTTATAAGAAATACGGTTTTGAGAAAGAGTATCTCTCGATGGGACGGTATGTCGGGCACTTCGTCGGGATCTCGGTTCACGACGTCGGGGCCGATGATCGTGCTTTTGTTCCTGGCGTCGTGTTCAACGTCGAGCCACTACTGACAGACGAGAAGAATAAGGTTCACGTACGGCTGGAAGATACGATTCTCGTGACCGCGACCGGCTCAGAGAATCTCACCGCCGATGTACCGGTCGAACTCAGCGACATTTACGCGTTGATGAAGCAAAAGCCGATCGACGTTGTGAAGTGAGGAACGGTCGGTTGGCGATCCACAGGCAGTACCGCCCGCGTCAGCTGGTGGTGCGGCGCCGAGGACTGGTTCGCGTTTATCTCTACCGAGTCTCGACCACCCGCTCACGCGGGCGGTACTGCCTGTGTTGCCGCGGCTCGCGCTCGTACCATCAAACTAGGAGCAACCATCTATGCAAAAGGCATTCGTCCGTCTGTTTGTCCTCTCACTGCTTTTAACTTTTTCAGTCTCCGCGCAGAAACGAAACATCACCGAAAAGGACATGTTCGATTTCGCGTGGATCGGCGATCCGCAAGTCTCGCCCGACGGTTCGACCGTGGTGTTTGTAAAAGTGACGGTGAATTCCGCGAAGACAAATTACGACACCTCGCTCTGGACCGTCTCAACGAGCAGCACGGAAGAACCGAGACGGCTAACCAGCGGAACTCGCGACACGACTCCGCGTTGGTCACCCGACGGAAGAACGCTGGCATTTGTTCGCGGATCAGAAAACCCCGGCTCCTTCGCACAGATCTATCTACTTTCAATGAGCGGCGGCGAAGCTATCCAACTGACTAGCGTCGCACGTGGTGCAGTCGGACCGGGTTGGTCGCCCGACGGAAAGTGGATCGTGTTCGGCAGCGGTTCGAATCCAGACGACATCGCGAAGCAGGGAAAGACTCCGGCAGCCGGCGAACGCGAATCCGACGTCCGCGTGATCACGCGGGCCGTCTATCGTGCAGACGGCGGCGGCTATCTTGACTCAACTCGGCCAACACATCTTTGGGTGATCGCTGTACCTCGCGGCCCCGATGAAAAGCCGATTGCAAAGCAGCTCACGAGCGGTCAATTCACTGAAGCCAATGCGGTATGGGCGAGAGATAGTTCGAAGATCTACTACGCATCTGATCGCGACCCCGAACCATACTATTCATCATCAAAAACCGCGATCTATTCCGTACCTGTGTCGGGCGGACCAAGCGCCTTGCTCACTAAACTCGACATGGGTATCGGGGCGTTGAGCTTGAGCCCCGACGGTCGCCGGTTTGCATTCAACGCGTCGGCGTTTAAGGATCCGGTCCAGTCGTACACGCAATCCGATCTTTGGGTGATGGACGTCGTAGAAAACGCAAAGCCGAAGAATCTCACTGCTGCTTTCGACTTCGATATGGGCGCCGGTCTGACGGGTGATCAAGGCGCGCCTAGAGCCGGTGGTGGTGGTGGTCCGATCTGGAGTCCTGACGGTCGTGGGCTCATTGAGCGATATGCGAAAGAAGGTCGCGCGAATATCGCTTCTTTTGATGCCGAGTCAGGGAAACTTACGGAGATCACAAAAGGTGATCAAGCGGTCATGAATTTCCGCTCGACGCCTGACGGCTCAAAGCTCGTCTATTCCATCTCAACGCCGACGCGAATAACCGATCTCTACGTCTCGGATCGAAACGGTTCGAACGCGAAACGGTTAACCAAGATCAACGACGCGCTATTCTCGAAGTTGAGTCTGACCGAGCCTGAGGAGATCTGGTTCAAGAGCTTCGACGGCAAACGCGTTCATACGTGGGTTCAAAAACCACCCGACTTTGATCCGTCGAAAAAATATCCGCTGATCCTAAACATCCACGGCGGCCCGCACGCGGCGTACGGTTACGTCTTCGATCACGAG
>DATEOJ010000467.1:0-2672 GCA_035274235.1 Pyrinomonadaceae bacterium | reverse complement strand
GTGAAGTTTCCGGACGCCGACGGCTTCCGACATCCCGTGGTTCTCTACGACGGGATCAAGAATTTGCTGATCATCCCCGTCTTGCTTCTCGTCGCAAATCGAAACCCGCGGGCGGGTTTTGTGACCGGGCTCTTTCTATTCCTTTACTCTTTCCTCCGCATTCCTGTCGACGTCTTCCGCGAGTACCCGACGAGTCTGCTCGGTCTCGCGACAGGACAGGCGCTGAATATTGCGCTATCGGTGGTCGGTATTTTTCTGATGATCTTAGTCTTCCGTTTGTCACAACGTGATGACAGACCGCGATCTTCCGAAACTCAAGGCGCCAACGTCCGATGGCGAAAGCCGTTATTTATTTCGATCCTCGCATTCTGCCTCGTCATGCCGAGCGATTGGACGCAAGACGTGCCCGCCCGGTACGGTGCCCGCCATCCAGGGCTCGTCCACTCGGCGATCTATCCCCAGCTCGAGACCACCGTCGCGGCGGAATGATGGCGACCGTCCATCCGTCGTCGTTGTAACCGAACCTTGGCGCGCGGGCGATTCGCCAACAGACTGGAGCGCAGGCATCCCTGCCTGCGCTCCAGTCAGTTGACTTCGTCGCGGGCACCGATGCTTGTCGGAGAAATCTATCTCCTATAAACTCACTTCCACCCCATGACCAAACGTCGCTTCTCACTCGTCCTCATAAAGCCGTCGCACTACGATGACGATGGTTACGTCATCCAGTGGTTTCGGTCGGCGATCCCATCAAATTCACTCGCTTGCCTGTACGGACTCGCGCTCGAATGCAAAGAACAAAACGTCCTCGGTAGTGACGTCGAGTTGGAGATTCACGCCTTCGATGAGACGAATACCGTCATTCGTCCGGACAAGATCGCGTCGCTTGTCGAATCGGCGGACGACGGAATGGTAATGCTCGTCGGAGTGCAGTCGAACCAATTTCCGCGAGCACTCGACATCGCACGGCATCTTCGTGCGAAGAACATCAAGGTCGCCGTCGGTGGATTTCACGTCTCGGGAACGATGGCGATGCTAAAAGAGCGCGATCCGGATGTTCAGAAGGCGATCGACATGGGATTGACGGTCTTCGCCGGTGAGGCCGAGGGACGACTCGATCAAGTCCTGCGCGACGCGGTCAGCGGCGAACTCAAATCGGTCTACAACTTCATGGACGATCTGCCGAATATCGAAGGCGTAGCGACGCCTTTGCTGCCGGCCGAGCGCGTCTATCTCACCGCCGGTGCGACAACGAGCTTCGATGCTGGTCGAGGCTGTCCGTTCGCGTGTTCGTTTTGCACGATCATCAATGTCCAGGGTCGCAAGTCACGGCGACGTTCACCGGAAGATATCGAACGGATCGTTCGCGTAAACGTCGGGCAAGGTCTTCATTCGTTCTTTATCACCGACGACAATTTTGCACGCAACAAAGATTGGGAACCGATCATGGATCGCCTGATCCAACTGCGCGAGGTCGAGCGACTAAACATCAGCTTCATCATTCAAGTCGACACACTCTGCCACAAGCTGCCGAACTTTATCGAGAAGTGTAAGCGCGCCGGGGTGAAGCGTGTCTTCATCGGTCTTGAAAACATCAACCCCGACAGCCTTCTCAGCGCTAAGAAGCGTCAGAACAAGATCACCGACTACCGGCAAATGCTTCTCGCATGGAAGCAGGCTGGCATCGTCACTTACTGCGGTTATATCCTCGGCTTTCCGGGCGACACACGCGAATCGATCGTGCATGACATTGAGGTAATAAAGCGCGAGCTTCCGGTCGATCTGCTCGAGTTCTTTTATCTGACGCCGTTGCCTGGTTCCGAAGATCACAAACGTCTGCATGAATCGGGTGTCGCGATGGACACGGATCTTAACAAGTACGATCTGAATCATGACGTAACCGGTCACGCTATGATGTCGCGCGACGAGTGGCGTGCGACATATAGAGCGGCGTGGGAAACTTACTACACGGATGCGCACGTCGAGACAGTTCTCCGACGCGCGATCGCGACCGGGACAAGTCCCGGCAAGACGATGTTCTTTATCGTTTGGTTCAAGGGCTGCATCGACATCGAGGGGATACATCCGCTTGAAGGAGGATTCTTTCGACGCAAGGTCCGACGAAATCGAAGACCGAGTTTCGAGATCGAGAGTCCCGTTGTTTTTTATCCGAGGTATTTCTTCGAGATCGTCGGACGACAGTTGAAATGGATCTCACTCTACACGCGGATGCGTTTGATATACCGACGCGTCAAACATGATCCGAAACGTCGAGAGTATATGGACCTCGCGCTCGAACCGGTAACGGACCATGAAGAAGAGCGCGAGATGTTTCAGAGCGACGCCGCGAAGAGTTACCTCGACAAAGTACACCGCATCGAGCGCATGACACGCGGCGAAACCGTATAAAGAAATGAAACTCAATTACGTGATCAAATACGTTGCCGATATGAACACAGCGGTGGCGTTTTACCGTGACACGCTGGGCCTCGAGCTGAGATTCCAGTCGCCCGATTGGTCGGAATTCTCGACCGGCGAAACGACCCTCGCGCTGCACGCCGCGAACGACGAACATCCGGCGGGAACTGCGTCGATAGGTTTTCGTGTCGATGATATCGATGCGTTCTACAACGGCGATAAAGGAATCGAGTTCAAGTCAGCACCCGTCGAAACAT
>DATEOJ010000466.1:0-5150 GCA_035274235.1 Pyrinomonadaceae bacterium | reverse complement strand
CGCGTAGCGGCAACATGCGTTTAGCCGTGGTGCCGCTTCGGCCCACGGTATCCCGACCCCAAACGTTCCCGCCGCATCGCGGCCGGAAGAATCTTCATGCGGCCGCTAACGCGGCGCGTTCGCCTCCGACCGAATCCCGTGGGCCGAAGCGGCACCACGGCTAAATGCAGCCGCCGCTACGCGGCTCAGATTTGTGACCGACCACGAAAGGCCTCGGATGATTCACTTTGTAATATAAAGTACTTGACACAAATGATTACTTGGCCTATATTCTTCGTCGATGGCCAAGATACAGCCGATCCACCAAGACGAAGAATCCGCACAGAGGGCACCGGTCAGCATTAGCGACCGTGCTGCAGACAACCTCAAATTCATCCGCGAGACGATGGAGCGCTCGACGCATTTCACCGCCGTACCCGGTTATGGCGGAATGCTCATGGGTGCGACAGCTATCGTCGCGGCGTATATCGCGATGCAGCAGCCATATCAGCGGGACCGGTTGATCGTCTGGTTAACTGAGGCGTTTCTCGCCTTCGCGATTGGCCTCTTGGCGATGTGGCAGAAGTCGAAGATAGGGAAGACATCGCTGTTGTCTGCACCGGCCCGTAAGTTCGCGTTCGGTTTTGCTCCGGCCCTGCTGGCAGGTGTCGTCGTTACCCTCGGACTATGGAGATTTGAACACTACGAGATCATGGCCCCGGTTTGGATGCTGCTTTACGGAGCGGCCGTCGTGACAGGCGGTGCATTCTCCGTCCGGGCAGTGCCGCTGATGGGATGGATCTTTATGGCGCTTGGCGCTGTCGCGTTCGCTTTTCCGCCGGGCTACGCAAATTACTTTATGGGTCTGAGCTTCGGACTTGTTCACATTATCTTCGGCGCGGTGATCGCGAAACGATACGGAGGATAGTCAAAGAAAATGAGTTTAGAAAACAAAAGATTGATCGCCATCGTGTTCGGAGTCGGGCTGTTGCTGCTGGTGCCGTTCGTTGCCATGCGGTTTAGCAATGAAATGAAGTGGAGTTCGTTCGATTTCGCGATCGTCGGGTTTCTACTTCTCGCGACCGGTCTGGCGTGTGAGTTTGTGCTGCGAAAAGTGAAAAGGCTCGAATACCGGCTCGCTATCTGTGGAGCGATACTGCTCGCGTTAGTCGTCGTCTGGATCGAGCTTGCAGTCGGGCTTTTCGGTACACCTTTAGCGGGAAGTTAGAACCGTGATCACGAAACTCAAAATATCGATTGCTTTGTTGATTGCCGCGGCGATGTTCTCTGCGGCGTCCGGGCAAACCTTCGACAAGGCAAAGCTCGACCAGTTCTTTGACCGCCTCGCGGAAAAGAACAAGGCGATGGGAAGCGTCGCGGTCGTTAAAGATGGCAGCATTGTCTATTCGCGTGCTATCGGATACAGCCAGATCAACGGTGCGGAAAAGACACAGCTGACGACGGTAAACAGATTTCGGATCGGTTCGATCACAAAATTGTTCACGGCGACGATGGTCCTCCAACTCGTCGAAGCGAAGAAGCTAAAACTCACCGATACCCTCGACAAATTCTTCCCGCAGGTTCCGAACGCTTTAAAGATCACGATCGCGCAGATCCTCGCGCATCGAAGCGGAATTCATGATTCGATAATCGACCCGAAGATGCGACAAGCGTCGAGGGCGGACGCAGTTAGTAAAGACGAACTGCTAGCACTTGTTACCAAAGGCACGCCTGACTTCGAACCGGACGCACGACAGCGTTACAGCAATTCAGGCTATTTCCTCCTCGGTCTGGTTATCGAAAAAGTAACCGGTAAACCGTACGAAAAAGTGCTGGCGGAAAAGATCACTTCAAAGATCGGGCTCAAAGATACGTATATGGCGACGGGAAACATCGATTTGAGCAAGAACGAAGCTCTGACCTACATGTTTCTCGGTGAGTGGAAGCCGGTACCTGAAACCCATCCGACCAATCTCTTCGGCGGGGGCGCGATCATTTCGACACCGACCGACATGGCCAAATTCATCCAGGCGCTTTTTGACGGAAAGCTAGTGTCGAGCGAAAGCCTCACTCTGATGAAGACGGTGAGGGATGGCGACGACATGGGCGTCGCGATGGAACCCTTTACATTCGCCGGTCGGACCTTTTACGGCCACACCGGCGGAGCCGACAACTATGGAGCATGGCTCGCTTACTTGCCGGAAGAAAAACTGGCGGTCGCATATACCACGAATGCGAAGGTCTATCCGGTGAAAGATATCCTAAGCGGCGTCGTCGACATTTACTACGGTCGTCCGTTTCAGGTTCCTACGTTCGAAGCGTTCGCGGTGAGCACTGAAACTTTGGACAAATATGTCGGGGTTTATTCGACCCCGGGCGCACCAGTCAAACTGACGATCACGCGAAAAGGCTCGACGCTTTTCTTTCAACCGCCGGGCGAGCAATCCGCCGCTCAGCTCGAGGCAATCGCAGAAAACAAGTTCCAGATCGAGGGTGCGGTAGTTATTGAATTCGACGCGGCGAAAAGTCAGATGACGGTAAGACGTCGCGGCGGGGAGAGGGTCTTCACGAAAGATAAGTAAGCAATGAGAACCGGTGGGTCGAAATTATTTTCCCTTGCAGCATTAACGCTTAGCGGTTCCGCGTTTGCGCAAGACCGCTTGGCGGACGCCGGCAGGAACTTAGCGTGGAGGCTAGACAAAAGGACGTGAGAAACAGAGTCACGCAGACCGAGATGCAGTTAACGTTTACCGGGCAGGTCCGCAGCTTCAAGTGCGCGTTCAACGGTATTCGAATAATGATCGCGACGCAGCGGAACGCATGGATACATTTTCTCGCGACTGCCGCGGTGGTGATCTTCGGCGTGCAACTCGGTTTGAGCAACGCCGAATGGTGCTGGATCGTGCTCGCGATCGTATCGGTTTGGACCGCCGAGGCATTGAACACGGCGTTCGAGTTCTTGACCGACGTCGCATCGCCGTCCTTTCATCCGATTGCCGGGAAAGCAAAAGATGTCGCGGCGGGTGCGGTGCTGATCACGGCGATCGGGTCTGTGGGAATCGGATTTTTGATTTTTGGACCGCATACGTTGGCGTTGCTTGAGCCGGTTGCCACAGGATTGTTATGAAACGAAAACACGCTGCAATATCCAAAGCCCCTGCGCAGGAGCCGGTCAGGCTCGAGAATGTCGCAGGGCAAGTTTCCGAATCGCTCGACAAGATAATCCACGAACGGATGCGACTCGGCATCATCAGTGCGCTCGCGGCGAACGAGAAGCTGAGCTTTTCAGATCTAAAGAGTCTGCTTAACACGACGGACGGCAACATCAGCGTCCACGCGCGAAAGCTCGAGGATGCGGGTTACGTGCTGTGCGAGAAGTCGTTCAAGGGGCGAACGCCGCTGACCGAATACAAGATCACGACGGATGGCCGTGCGGCGCTCGATCGATATTTGAATCACATGGAAGCGTTGATAACGGCGATGAGAGGAGTTTGAGAAAGGTGAAAGACGATCTCATCTCAGACTTCGTACGGGTCATGGTTCTCACCGCCATCCAGGTAGGTGTGTTTGTGGTTTTGTATGACGGGGTAGTCGAAATGTATGCGAGCTACGTTGGCCCAATGAAGAGACTTGGAGTGTCCTATGGAATCTCCCTCGAACTCGGGCTCAACTTGTTGAGTGTACTTGCTTGTCTGAACGCGATCGCGCAGGTCTTTGCCACAAGGATCCAGATCCGATTTCTTACAGCCGCCTCAGCAGCTGTTGTGTGGATTCTCTTTTGGCGAACCATCGCTGACGTTGTGCCGAATCGAGTTGCTCTGCTTTCCGTTGCTGGCACGGCAAGCTTCGCAACCGGTGTCCTTTTCATGTTCCCAAAGCTCGAGATGCGGGTCGGGTTGAGATAAGAGCCGAAATGGTGCGTCTGTTTTTTGTAATGATCGCAGGCTTCGTTGTCGGAACGGTGGCTCTAATTGTTGGTCTTGTCGTAGGCGGGTTAGTTACCTATGAGATGACCCGTCCGTTCTTCGGCCCGGACAAGATCAACTATCAGACTCTTAATTTTACTTCGTCACCCGCGAAGATTTATCTGACGGCTAGAGTGTGGGGTATCACGGGCGGTAGCGAGGAGGTGAGAATCTGCGACGAGCCGATCGACCTTAGTGCTCCCGGCAACTGTCTCCGTTTTCACACGAGCGAGCTTTTCTACGGCAGAGATAAGGAAGGAAAATCTGTCATGCATGTTTACTCCGACGCCGTGGAAAAAGACGAGACAGCTCGGCTCGGCAAAGTTGAAGTAAGCGTACACGCGATCGATTACAAGAAACTAGACTCCATGCGACGAGATTATGATGAGCGCGGCCTCATGCGGATATCCGCGCCGTGACGGAGGAGAAATGGGTGTTCTGTTAGTGGCAATGACGATTGGCGGCTTAGCGCTCGCCGCGGTTCTACTCATCGCCGCGATCGCGATGCGAAAGTCGTGGTTGCGCACTTTCACCTTCGGCGGAGTCGCGGCTTGGTTCGTCTTCTACTTCGCGATGCTCCTCGCGTTCTCCCTCACCAGTAAAGAGTCAGACCTCGGGCTTAACCAGCCGAAAGAGTTTTGCGGGTTCTATCTCGACTGTCACATGCATACCGCGGTGACCGGCGTTCGGCAAACAAAAACAATTGGGAACAAAGAGGCGAAAGGCGAGTTCTATATCGTAACGGTCAAGGTCTTCAGCAACGCGAAGCAGGCGACGCTCGGTCTGCTCTCTGTGGATGCCCACGTTGTTGACGCAACGGGTCGGGAATATTCTCGTGACTCGCAGGCCGAAACGCTTCTGCCGACTCAACCGGAGTTCGAACGCAAGATCGCTCCGGTCGAGAATTTTGAAAAAGAAATTGTGTTCGATTTGCCGGTGGACATCGCATCCCCGCGGCTCGATATCCGCGAGGGATATGGTATCGACCACGTCATCGAATCCTTGCTCGTGGATGACGAGGACAGCGTTCTGCACAAACGTGCATATTTCAAACTCGAGGCATCGGCTCAAACTGCCGCAATTAAGTAGTCATGGCAATTCAAACTCTCGAACTGAATACTAACGAGCGAAGCGTTCCCGACCGGACGCCCGGCTTTTGGAAGCGACAATTTCTTGAGACGCCGACCAATAAGCAGATCGGATTTG
>DATEOJ010000465.1:0-4858 GCA_035274235.1 Pyrinomonadaceae bacterium | reverse complement strand
TAAAACCGTCTCATCCACGTCCCCCGGCGGTGAATCTACCAACCTCTCCCGTAGGACTAGCCATGAAGAATAAACGTGTGTGTTTTTTCGCCGTCGTCTCGTTTTTCTTTCTCGTGACCGTCTCTGCTCGTGCGCAACACGTCTTCCCGACGCCTTCACCGACACCGAAGCCATCGCCGACCGCGACCCCCGTTCCCACTCCGCCGTGTCCGACAGTTAGCGTCCAAGGTCTTGGAGGACGATGGGTGCAAGACGGCCAGCCGCTCGCGTTTACGTTGAACATCGCGGGCGGCGACCCGAAAGTGCAGCCGACCATAATCTGGAGCACGTCGGCCGGAACGATCACGAAGGGCCAGGGTGCTCGTCGGATCGACGTCGATACAACAGGTGCGGGAGGCACTCCGGACCGTGAAGTAAAAGCCGATGTCTGGGTCGGTGGATACGCTCCGCAGTGTGTGCTGCAAGCATCAAGTGCGGTGAAGATAATCGCTCCGGCAACGAAGTTCGGTGAGTTCGGCGTGGTCGATGATGAGACTCTGGACAGAAACCTCGATGCCCTGTCGACCTTCCTTTCGCAGTCGCCAGATAATCTTTATCTTATCGGGTATGCGGGCCGACGCAGCGAGCGTGGATTCACAGCCGACTGGCTCCACCGGATAAAAGAGGCTCTCGTTTCCGACGGATTATCACCGAGAAGGATCGCCGTGATCGATGGCGGATACCGTGAGGAACCCTTGTTCGATTTTTGGATCGTCCCGCGTGGTGCCCAACCACCCCGTCCGAGTCAGACTCTCAAGTCTTCGGATGCGACTCAACGAAAGACAAGACCGGCCGGGAAACCTTAATGGCCCCGGGGCCGTGTGCGATCACTCGCAACTCCAGCCTAAACAACGGGGCGACTTTGTGCTTTAATCATCGCCATGCCTGGCGAGAAGTTTACTTACCGAAGCGCCGACCGGACAGACGCCGAGGCGCTTGTCGTTCTCATAAACCGCGCGTTCGACGTTGAATTGCAATTTTTTACGACCCAACGAATCGATCTTCCCGTCACTCTGGAGCACTTTGGAAAAGGAAGGTTTCTGTTAGCCGAGGATGGCAAAACAATAGCGGGCTGCAACTACGTCGAACTACGCGGAGACGCCGGCTACTTTGGTTTGTTATCGATCGATCCGAACTATCAGGGACGCGGCCTGGGCAGGAAACTGATCGAGCAAGCAGAACAGTTTTGTCGTGACGCGGGTTGTTCTCGCATGCAGATACGCGTTCTCAATCACCGCACTGAGCTGCCACCGTTCTACGAGAAGCTTGGTTATCATATTGCTCGTATGGAAGAAGTCGAGAACGTTCCGTCGGCGCGTATGCCGTATCACTTCATCGTGATGGAGAAGAATCTGATCGAAGGATGAGAATGAAAGATTGGCGGACGTCTCTGCCTTCCGGCTCGAGCTACTGATTATCAGTTCACCGCAACCGGCTTGTTGTACTTGTTCCGGTACTCGATCGGTGTCAGACCGGTCACCTTCTTGAAGACCATCCGAAATGCTTTGGTGTCGGTGTACCCGACATCAAACATCACCTCCGTAATATTCTTCCGTGACGATTCGAAACTTCGCTTCGCCGCTTCGATCTTTACTCGTTGGACATACTCGTTGATCGAGTTACTCGTCGCCGCCTTAAATCTTCGCTCGAGACTTCGTCGCCCGATCGCAAATCGGTCCGCGAGTTCGCCGACCGTTATCCGCGCCGTATAGTTTGTCTCGATAAACTCCTGTGCCTCCCGGATCGCCTCGTCCTCGTGATCCTTCTGCCCCTTGAACATCGTGAACGCCGACTGACTGTTCCGATCAATGTCGATCGCGAAATACTTCGCCGCAAAAATCGCCGTATCGCGATCGGTGTATTTTTCCACGAGGTAAAGAAGCAGGTTCCAATACGACACCGCTCCGCCGCTTGAGTAGAGCCGCTGTTCCTCGGTGATGATCCCGCCGTCGACAAGTTCAACGTTTGGGAACATCGACCTGAACTCATTCCTGAATCCCCAGTGAGTCGAGCACTTCTTTCCTTCGAGCAAGCCCGTTGACGCGAGTAGGAACGCACCCAGACAAAGTGACGCCACTTCGGTTCCCTTTTTGTATTGCTCGACGATCCACGGAATAAACTCGCGGTTCGCGTCAATAGCCGATGGAAGGTCGCCGCTTAGCGCCGGGATCAGTATCAGGTCGGTCGTTTCTACGTCATCGAGCAGTTTATGAACGTGGACCGTGAATGCGCGGTCGACGAGTCTCACTTCGCGCGACACGCCGACGAAGTTCACATCGAAGAGAGCCTCCCTGCCCGCGGATTCGAGAAACTGATTCACCGCCCGGAACATATAGAACGGATCGGCGACAGCCTCGATGACCGCGGTCTCCGGCACCAGTATCGACACACTTTTCATAGTTTTTACGGTAAGACGAAACTTTGTCGCAATCAACCCTCAAGATGGTCGCATTTGCGTATAGCCCGTAAATAGGATTGAGGGTAACTTTGAATCGTCAGGAAGATTAGAAGTTCTTGATTGGTCTTTTTATTTCGGGTACTCTTCGCGGGCTTTGCGAGCTTTGCGTGAATCAACGTAATTGGGTCAATCGACCCAACTCTCACGCAGAGCTCGCAAAGCCCGCAAAGAAGAACAGCCCAAAGACGACGCTATTTATTAGGAGATACAGAAATGAACAACGAATCAACGATCACTGTCGAAACAACCGTCAACGCACCCGTCGAAAAAGTGTGGACGCTCTGGAGCGGGCCCGAGCACATTACGAAATGGAACTCGGCCTCGCCTGACTGGCATACGCCGCGGGCCACCAATGATCTTCGCACCGGTGGAAAGTTCACGGCGCGAATGGAAGCAAAGGACGGAAGTATGGGCTTTGATTTCGAAGGTGTGTACGACGACGTTCGCGACAACGAATACATCGCTTACTCGATGCCGGACGGCCGCACGGTGAAGGTGAACTTCATCGCGGATGGCGACAGGACGCGAATCGTCGAGACCTTCGACCCCGAATCCGAGAACCCGCGCGAGATGCAGCAGGGCGGCTGGCAGGCGATCCTCGATAACTTCAGGAAATACGTCGAGCAGCAATAGTTGAATGATGCGTTCCGTGTGTTCTGTGTATTCCGTGGCTCCGGTCACGGTGCCAAGGAATACACGGAACACAAGACGAAAGTAATCGCGGTCAGGGAGCGAATCGATGCGAAGGATCAACTCATATCTAACTTTCAACGGAAACTGTCGCGACGCGATGTCATTTTACAAGGACTGTCTCGGCGGGGAACTTGAGTTCCAGTCGATCGGCGATTCGCCCCTAGCCGACAATCTGCCGGCAGACATGAAGGATTGCATCCTTCACTCCACGCTGACCAACGACACGCTTGTTCTACTCGCGTCCGACATGGCACCGTCGGCAGGTCTTGTACGGGGAAACTCAGTTTCACTTTCGCTCGATTGCGCGAGTGAAGACGAGATCCGCGAGTGCTACTCG
Organism: Pyrinomonadaceae bacterium; assembly: GCA_035274235.1. GTDB lineage: Bacteria > Acidobacteriota > Blastocatellia > Pyrinomonadales > Pyrinomonadaceae > OLB17. The sequence continues at coordinate 1,331 of DATEOJ010000465.1, read as the reverse complement.
AAGCTCGCATCAGGTGGTACCGCCGACTATCCGCTCGAGCAAACGTTCTGGGGGGCGCTGTTCGGTGGGTTAACGGATCGGTTTGGAAATCATTGGCTGCTGAACTACAGCAGTAGACGGGAGATAGTAGACGGGAGATAGGAGACGGGAGACGGGAGACGGTAGAAAGTAGGCAGTAGGACTGGGCAACCGTTCCTTCGCGTCGTCCTTCACGCAAATTCCGATTTCAAATTTCAAATTTCAAATTTGAAATCCCAAATCCGACATCCCAAATCCCAAATTCACTTCACGCCTTCCGCAGTCATCTCCACAAGGCGATAGATCGCGTCCCGTGCTCGCATCGAGGGACCGGGGCCGTGGTTCCATGCAGTGTAGACCGCGACGATGTCATACTCCGGCAACGCGATGGGACGCTGACCGCCAAATCCCGAACCCGCCCACGCCATCATCTTGTTGTCCTTGCCGTACGGATACAGCCACCACTTTAATCCGTACTTCGGCATACTCGCTGCGTCGGGACGATCGCCGCCGAGATCGAATGCCGGCTTTAGCGACTCCTTCACCCATTCAGCCGACACGATCTGCTTCCCTTCCCACTTACCGTCTTTCAAAAACAAATACCAGAGCTTTGCGAGATCGCGAGGTCGCAGATACATTCCGCCTTCGGAATCGACCAATCCGCTCGGCGTTCGCTTCCAGTAGTGCTGCTTGATGCCAAGCGGCGTAAACAGATGCTTGACCCCGTATTCCTCGATGTCGGTGCCGGTCGCGACTCGAAATACGTGTGCGAGGAGCTGCGTCGCACCGGAGTTGTAGTGATAAACCTTGCCCGGTTCGTATTGCATCGGCCGGTTGATCGTGTACTCGACCCAATCATTCGACGCTTCCATTTGAATGCCGGTGTTATTCGGATCCGAGTATGGCAAGTCCTCGCGCCAATCCAAGCCGGCTGACATCGTTAGCAGATGACGGATCGTCATCCGCTTTTTCCGTTCATCGAGATTACTGACTTTCGTGGGGTCGAAGTAATTCACCACCGGTGTGTCGAGGTCGGGAAACTCTCCGCGTGTGCGTGCGACACCGATGATGATCGATGTGATCGTCTTCGACACCGACTGCAGCGTATGCAAATCACCGCGTTGATACCAGGGATGCCACCACGGATTGAAGTAATTGTAGGGACCTGTCGGGTCGTGCGGATTGAGCGGACTCTGCTTCTTCGCTTCGGCACTGTAGATCTTGTCGTAATCGCGCGGATAGCGTTTATCGAAAACAAGTTTGCCGTGACGAATGATCGTCATGCTATCGATGTTGCCAAACTTTCCGGCCAC
>DATEOJ010000464.1:0-2641 GCA_035274235.1 Pyrinomonadaceae bacterium | reverse complement strand
AGCGGCAGCCGATTTATCCCCGAGCAGAACATGCGTGCCGATCAACTCTCCAGCCGTCGATGCGGACCACGCCTCCGGGTAACCGACGAGCGGTGCGTACCGCGGCTCGATCATCTCAACGCTGAATTTCTCGAGTGACCATCCACGCCCGAACTCCCATGCTTCAAGCCGTGGATTCTCGAGACCCCATTCCGCCAGACGAGTCTTCCCATACATGGAAGCCGCCTTGACCTGCGGCGATCCCGTCAATCGCGGCCCGATCACCTCGGTAAACTGCGTGAAGATTTTCAGAGCTTGCGAACGGTTCAAGCCCTCATCGCGGATCTTCGCGATCATGGCGCGATCGACACTCTCTTGCGCACACACGGGGATGGTGAGTAGCAGCGCTGTGTAGATCACGCCGACAAGAAATTTATGGATCATATGTTTAGTATTCCAGCCGCGCACAAAACCCGCATTGACGATTATTTTGACTCAAAGGTTCGTTCGTCCTGAGTGCGAAGATCGTTTTGCTGCCTACCAGCCCGCACGTTTTTGAATGTCCTTGAAACGAGAGTCCTTCCGCGCTTCTTTCCAAACAGGATCGTAGTTTATCCAGACGAGCCACGAACCGAGTCCCTCACGATCATCAATAGCTTTACCCAGCCAGCGGAAAGCCTCATCCCTTTCGCCGAGAACTTCGTAGACCGCTGCGATGCGATATTCGACTACGTGCTCGCCGCGAGCGTCGCGCTGCAAAAGTTCATTCAACAATTCACGCGACTTTTCTTTCTGTCCGGCATTGGCGTATGCCAACGCGATCATCCCGACGCCGCCTGCATCACGAGCGAGATCAAGTGCCTGATATTTTTTTGCTTCATCAAGTGCTTCCTGAAACATTCCCTTGGCACCGTAAGCGAGGCTTCGATAGAAATGCGCGAGTGGGGCATCGTGATTCGATGCCAGATACTTGGTAAGGACCCAATCGTATTGTCCGGCCATATAGCGCGGCCTGCCGGCGTTGCTCAAGACGAAATTACGTTCATCCGCATCGGCAAAAGCGACGGCGTTGTCGGCGTATTGAAACGCCAGATCAAACTTGCCCATTCCGCTGAGGAGTTGTGAGTAGTAATGATTCGACCTGGCGTTTTTCGGGTCGATCTTTAACGCGGCTTCGAGGATCTTCTTCGCACACTTGTGATCGCCATTGTTCGCCATTACCTGATCTGCCAATAGGTGAAGGCCGTCGATATTTGCGGGATCCAGTTCACGCCCCTTCGACAAATTCTCCCACGCACGCGGACGCGCAACGTTTTTCGGGACGCTCATATAGCGCTGCGATTGCGTATGTGCCCGGGCGAGAAAAATGTAAGCGGCTGCGTTGGTCGCGTCGGTTTTCACAGCTTGTTCGAAGAGCGAGATAGCCTTTGCAACGGTCTCGCCCGACGAAGTGCGGGTCGCTGCTTTGCCTTCTGCCACGAGGTTATCCGACGCAACCCGTGACGGAGTTCTCGTCGTCGCATTCACCGAGGTTGCTTTCAGCGAAGCAACATCAGGACAACTCGCGCCCATTGAAACCGCTTGTGCTGTTACGGGTTCACTAAACGACGCCAGCACCAGCATCACCGCGAGCCCAAACAAAAAAACTTTCATCGAAACATGCTTCATGAAGATCTATTCGGAAACACCCATCCCTTTCAGCACATCCTTATATCGCGGGTCGTCGCTGAGAGAATCGAAGACGCCGATCTTGAACCAGATCGGCATCTTTTGATTCCGGGCCTGCAGTTCTTTTTCCAACCAGACGAAGGCGTCGTCCTTTTCGCCCAGATTAGAGTAGAGCCGGGCAACGTCAAGCCCGGACCCTTGCCGGTTCTCGTATCGTTCCTTCAACTCGTCAAGTATCCTTCTAGCGTCGTCTTTTCTCCCGGCCCTTGCGTAAACTTCCCCTAGGATCCCGAGCGGAATGTTCTGGCGTTTTGATAGTTCGACGCTCCTTTCGGCCTCAGTTATTGCTTCGGCATTTCGACCTTGCTTGGAGAGGGCCTGAGCAAGTCCCATGCGTGCGAAATACCAGTCCGGGTCGAGTTCAAGAGCCGTCTGGTATTGGCCGACCGCGGTGCTCAAGTCGCCTCTTCGAATATAGAGTTCGGCGATATTGTTGTGAGCGACGAGCGAAAGCGGCTCGAGTTCTATCGCGCGTTTGTACTCAGTCTCAGCCTCATCAAGGCGACCAAGGGAATGCAGGAGCTGTCCGAACCAGCGGTGTCCGGTTCCATAGTTTGGATCCAACTCGATCGACCTTCGAAACTCCTTTTCACCTTCGGCCCATGCCCAAGACTGAAACAATACGTATGCGAGCGACGCATGAGCTTGACCCAGCGAATCGTCGATCTCAAGGGCACGTGTCGCGAAAGCTTTGGCCTGCGGTAAGACCTCGGAAGATGTAGCGATGCTGTAATACGGCAAGACCGCATAACTGTCCGCGAGACCGACGAGAGCAAGGGCGAAGTTCGGATCCTTGTCTGCCGCCGCTTTGAATTGCTCGATCGCCTTTCTGAGGCTTTCCTCGTCTCGCTTGTTCCAGTAGAACCGACCTTTCAGATAGAGTTGATACGCTTCGTTGTTGTCGGTGTATTTCTTCGTAATGCCTTTTGTGTCG
>DATEOJ010000463.1:0-10229 GCA_035274235.1 Pyrinomonadaceae bacterium | reverse complement strand
TGTTCAGTTTCAAAAGATCTACCCTCTGACGCGGGTGGCATTTACGAGAACGAGGTGCATCATGAAACTGATAATCATCCACGGACCACCGGCGGTGGGAAAGTTAACGATCGGCAGTGAGATCGCGCGTCTGACCGGTTTCAAGCTTTTTCACAATCACATCAGCATCGACTACGTGAAGAGCGTCATCGACTTCGGCACGCCAGCGTTTTGGCGGGCAGTTGGGAACGTGAGGTTCGGACTGATCGCAGAAGCAGCGAAGGAGAATATCGATCTGATCCACACGTTTTGTTACGAGTTCGGCGCCGACGACGAACACTTTGCAGGCTTGATCTCATCCGCCGAAGACTACGGCGGTGAAGTGCATCTCGTGTTGCTCAACTGCAGCGACGAGGCTCGTCGCATCCGGATCAGCAACGAGTCGCGGGTAAGGATCGGAAAGCTCGTCGACCCGGAATCCGTTGGCCGGAATAATATCGATCTTACGTCTCCATATCCGGGGCGGGAAACATTGATTCTCGACACGACGATCGCGTCCGCGACGGAAACAGCGGAACGCATCATCGAACACTTTGGATTGCAACGACAAACCGGAGCTTGAAATGCGAGCGGAGCTGGTTTAGTATTGCGATTCGTTTTTCGGACAGAATGACCAGAGCCGTTTGGCCAAAGTCATTCTGTCCGTTTTTGTTTTTGGGGTGAAATTATGAAAACGAAATATGAAACTGAAGAAGAGGTCATTGATCTCGTCCGATCGTTTGAAGATGCGACAATCGCGCACGATGATTGGAAACATGCCGAGCATCTTGTCGTCGCGCTGTACTACGTAACAAAGCACGACGTCGAGGTTGCATGCAGCAAAATGCGCGAGGGCATCATGAACCTACTCGAGAATGGTTTTAAGGTCGATCTGAAGAAAGAGATGCCGTATCACGAAACGATCACGGTCTTCTGGATGCGAACCGTTGCCGACTTTAACGCGTCGAAGAACGGTTCTTCCCTACTCGAGAAGGCAAACGAGGTGGCCTACAAATGGGACAAAGACTACCCGCTGAAGTTTTACACCCGCGACGTTCTCTTTTCGGATGAAGCACGCGGGAGATTTGTCGAACCCGATATCTCCGCACCCGAGCAATAAAAAGCAGCGAGCCAACTTTCGTTATGCTCGCTGCCATTGCTGTTTTGTTCGCACTCAAAAAGTCGTCTGAGCGATGAATGTCACCTGAAGTGAAGTTACCCTCGTCCGTTGTGCTGCGACCGCATCATTTTCACTCTCAGTTTTGATAGCGCCGTCATAGAGACTGGTCGGACCGTAGTTTGTCCGCCGCCAGACGACGTAATCAGCGCTATCCGACGACGATCTTGCTAGAAACACACTGCAACTGTCGGCATCGCCGAGTGCGTTCGTGTTCCTCAGGTAGAAGACACCTTTCACCGGATCGAATGAAACTGTCACGCGATCCGGACCGACCGGAACAGCGCTCGAAAGATCCGTCGATGCGAAACACTGAGCCGCACTGGAAACCTGCGGTCTCGCCTCATAGACGACAAAGTTTGCGTTCGCCGGAGCTGCAAAACTCAAGGTGATGGTTTCCCTCTCGCCATCTGCTGACGTTGAACGCGTATAGCTCTGGGCCTCTGTGTAAGAGGCAAAACCGAACAATGAAAGCGTAAATAGTAAAGCCGTATACTTCATAATTAATCCTCCACAACTCCGTTTGATCCAGGATCATCTCGGTGTCATGGGTACTCGACGAAGTAGCATGAACGTTATTGCAGAACATTCTCGGGACGTCAACCAACGAATTAGCGGTCCTAACCGGGCGGTTTCAAACTTAAGGGCAATTGAGCGCCGACGTCATTGGTGGCGGCCGCTGATCACCACCGGGGCGACACCTGAATAAGTCCGTCGTTGACTTGGAGAGTCCCGCAAACGCGTTTATTTCTTTTCTTTCGCTTGTGCTAAATTTGAGCCGTAAAAGTCACCGTGCCCGAACAAGACACACATGAATTGACCGAAGTCCTACGCCGTTGGAGTGACGGCGACGCCGAGGCGCTTGAAAACCTCACGCCGGTCGTTTACGCAGAACTGCATCGGATTGCCAAGCGCTACATGGGTCGCGAGCGAAAGGGACACACTCTTCAGACCACGGCACTCGTCAACGAGGCGTACGTCCGTTTGATCGACTGGAAAAACGCGAAATGGGAAAACCGGGCGCACTTCTTCGGAGTATCGGCGCAGTTGATGCGACGTATCCTCGTCGACTTTGCGCGGAAGCGTCCGAGCAAGAAGGCCGCGGCGATGCGTCAGGTCTCACTCGAGGAGGCGTTTATCGTGAGTGACGAACGAGATGCGGATCTTGTCTCTCTAGATGAAGCGTTGACGGAGTTAGCCAAGTTCGACGAACGCAAAGCGCGGATAGTTGAGTTGAAGTTCTTTGGTGGTTTGAGTGTCGAGGAGACCGCGGAAGTGATCGGGGTTTCCGCGATAACCGTGATGCGCGAATGGCAAAAAGCAAAGGCGTGGTTATACCTCGAGCTTGAAAAGAAATAATTTGGTTCCTGCCCTCCATCGGTCCGCTAGATTACAGAACCTCGTCAGCCCACCTTATAGACTCTCTATCGTCTTCACTAAAGATCGAATGCCCCAGCTCGAAAAGCTTCATTTCTTGTCGTACTTTATTCGGCTGCGCACGAGCGTCGCGCTGGGGCAGTACTACACCTCGAATCCTCTCGACATTCGCTGGCGTTGGCACTACTGGCAACACATCAGAAAGCTTCAGAGAGGCTCGGCACCGCATTCTTCGCATCGAGCCAGAAGACGACACGTACACTCATCACTATAAAACTGGTCCTAAGACCGCCTAACGTTGAAGCCCGCACGTGGACTTTTCCCGCATTGGCTCAAATCCGAACGTTTGGCCCTCGCCACCGAAATAGCGCTTCATCCGTCGTTCTGGCGACCGTTATCAAATGCATTGCTCAGCCGTGATCGTCTTCCGGCAAAGTATTATTTTTTCTCCGTATGCTAAATTGGTGCAGCGCAATCTGCTCCGGACCTATCGCCGAACGCGATAGTGGTCATCACCTATGGACCCCGCACGTTGGAAACAGATCGACGAGCTGATCGACGCCGCCCTCGAAGTGCCCGAGAACGAGCGTGAGGAATTCATCTCTTCGAGGACGACCTCCGACCCAAAGCTTCGCGAAGAAGTCCTACTGCTCCTGCAGGCGCAAAAGGACGGGAGCAGCTTCCTACTCAAATCCGCGATGAATGTCGCGGCAAAGAAGATCGCACGCGAATCCGGCGGACATTCCACATTTGTTCATTCGAATAAAACGATCGCTACTTACAAGATCGAGCGCCTTCTCGGCGCAGGCGGGATGGGCGAGGTGTATCTCGCGTTCGACGATAAACTGAAACGAAAGGTCGCACTCAAAGTTTTGCCGAGGGAGTATGGCTCGAACGACGAACGCGTCAAGAGGTTCGAGCTCGAGGCACGCGCGATCTCTTCGCTCAACCATCCGAACATCGTAACGATCTACGACGTCGGGAATTTCGAGGGTGTTAACTACATCGCGACCGAATTCGTCGAGGGTCAGACGCTTCGCGATCTCATGGGCGGGCAGTTCAAGACCCGCAACATAATCATCAACTCGATCCAGATCTGCGATGCTCTCTCCGCCGCTCACAAGGAAGGCATCATTCACCGCGACATCAAACCGGAGAACATAATGATCCGGAAGGACGGCTATGCGAAGATCCTCGACTTCGGTCTTGCGAAACTGACTGAGATCGATCCTGAAAACCATCGCGACATGGCAACCACGTCCGAAGGTGTGATCATCGGCACGCCGGCATACATGTCGCCGGCGCAGATCAGCGATGAGAAGATCGACCATCGCACGGATCTGTGGAGCAGCGGCGTAGTTCTCTACGAGTTTCTCGGCGGAAAAAATCCGTTCAAGGGCGCGAGCCGTCAGGAGACATTCGAGGCCATCCTCTCGAAAGACCCGCCTCCGTGCAGTTCGCTCAATCCCAACATACCTCGAGACATTGATCCGATACTCGCGAAGCTCCTTAGTAAAAATCCCAACGAAGGCTATCAATCGGCGTCGCAACTTCGCGCCGATCTAAAGAAGATCCAACGTGAGATGGACTCACTCACATCCGCGAGCGGCGACGAGCGTATCCATCTCTCGGTGTCGCCGTTGCGCAATCGTAGTCTGGCGGCCGGACTCACGCTCGGGATCGTCGGCGCATTGATCCTCGTCTCTCTCGGGTATTATTTTCTTTTTTACAAAGGCAAGGACCCGTTCGCAATCGACTGGTCAGATGCGAAGAGCGATCCGATGACCGACTATCCGGGGATCGAGTACTTCCCGAGCATGTCGCCGGACGGCAAGAGTTTCGTCTACGCCGGACAGGAGAACGGGCAGTTCGATATCTTCTGGAAACGCGTCGGCGAAAAACATAGGACGAACCTCACTCCCGAATCGCCGGCTGATGATACACAACCGGCGTTTTCTCCCGATGGTAATTCCATCGCTTTCCGATCCGAACGAACCCCGCGCGGCGTTTACATTCTTGATACGCTTAGCGGAAACACACGGCTCCTATCCGAATCGGGGTTTCATCCATCGTGGTCGCATGATGGAAAGGAGATCGTCGTAAGCTCATTTGGCCGTGATCAACCCACAACTCGTCCTAGTCCCGGAGCGGTTCTAAGTGTGATAAGTGTAGCGACCGGTCTGAAGCGGGATCTTGCAAAAATCGAGGCGTCGTTTCCAGCGTGGTCGCCGAGTGGCCAGAGGATCGCATACTGGTTTTACACGGGCACGTTCGGTCGCCGCGACATCGCAACGGTTCCCTCAGGAGGGGGCGAACCGGTAATCGTCGCTAGAGATTTCGCGGTCTCTAACTGGAATCCCGTCTGGTCTCCCGATGGACGTTATCTTTACTTCGTCAGCAGCAAGGCGGGCAACATGGGATTCTGGCGCGTGCGAATCGACGAGGCGACAGGCGAAGTGCTGAGTGGTTGCGAGGCGGTGCCGATGCCGTCGAAGTACAGTCGTCATCTAAGCTTTTCGCGTGATGGAAAGCGGATGCTCTACGTTCAGACGAACGATCAGGCGAACGTGCAGGGTGTCGAGTTTGATGCGACTGCCGGCAAACCGGTGGGAGTTCCCTACTGGATTACACAAGGCGACCGCGAGGTGTCTCGCGCAGAGCTGTCGCCGGACGGAACTCGATTCGCTATGCGACTGATCCGTCGTACGCAGGACGACATCGTCACGGTTGGTCGCGACGGCAACGACTGGCGCGATGTGACGAACGACGAACCGTTCGATCGTTATGTTCGATGGTCGCCCGACGGACGCAGACTCGCATTCACGTCGGACCGCGATGGCGGCGGTCAGGTCTGGATCATCAATTCGGACGGAACTGAGCCACGACAGTTATCCGTGCGGACAACACCGGAAGCGGCTCCAGGTTTTCCGGTTTGGTCGCCCGCTGGAGATCGGGTCGCGGTTTATCTGAATGGTCAGACATCGTTGCTTGATCCTTCGAAGAGCGAGGCCGATCAACAAGCTCCGACGCTCCCCAAAGATCCGCGATATCGTCTTGTCGGTTGGGACTGGTCGCCTGACGGAAAGAAGATCGCCGGTGTTTTGATGGAGGGAGACAAGCGCTACATCGGCTACTACTCATTCGAGACGGGCCAATACCAACCAGTTGTTGCGGTAACCGACGGACTTCCCTCCTGGCTGCCGGACAGTCGGCGTTTCGTCTATTCGAGCGGGAACAAGATCTTCATTGCGGATATCGAGACGAAGGAGACTAAAGAGATTCATTCGAATCCGCTCGGAGAGATTCGGAGTCCGTTCGTCAGCCGTGACGGCAAACTTCTTTACTGGGTCGCGGTGAGTAACGAATCGGATGTTTGGCTGCTCGATCTCACTTCGACGCAGTGAAACTTCTTTTCGTAAGCGACCGTAAGAAAACGCATGGTTCACCTACCACAAATCCACGCCTGTTGTCTCAGCTAAGTTTCGCGAACACAGTTGCTCTAATAACCAACGCTTGCCCGGCAGATCGATGGATTTGCTGTATGATGTGACTTCGAATCATATGCTGAGTTTTTTCAACACGCTCACTCGAACGCAGGAAGAGTTTCGTCCGATGGAAGACGGCAAGGTGCGGATGTATATCTGCGGCCCGACGGTATGGAATTTCGCGCACATCGGAAACTTTCGAACATTCATCTTTGGCGATGTCCTGCGTCGGTATTTGAAGTACAAAGGTTATCAGGTAACGCACGTCTTCAACCTGACGGACATCGACGACCGGATCATCAACGAGGCCGCGAAGAAAGGCGTGTCGATCGATGAGTTTACCGCTCCGTATATCCAGGCATTCTGGGACGACTTTGATGCGCTGGGAATGGAACGTCCCGAAGTCACACCGCGTGCGACGCATCACATTCCGGAGATGATCGAGATCATCGCGAAGCTTCTTGAGAACGGAAAAGCGTACGAGTCGGACGGCTCGATCTATTACCGGATCTCGGCGTTTCCCGACTACGGCAAACTTTCGCGAATAAGTTTCTCGGGGAACATCGCCGGTGCGAGTGATCGCGTCGATACTGACAAGTACGACAAAGAAGATGCTCGCGACTTCGCATTGTGGAAGCTGGTTGACGAAGGTGAGGAGCCGGGTTGGGACGCACCGTTCGGACGCGGACGTCCGGGTTGGCATATCGAGTGCTCGGCGATGTCGATGAAGTATCTCGGCGAGACGTTCGACCTCCATGCGGGCGGCATGGATCTCCAGTTCCCTCATCACGAGAACGAGATCGCACAGTCGGAAGGTGCAACCGGAAAGCAGTTCGCGCGTTACTGGATCCACAGTGAGTTTCTAAAGATCGACGACGTCACGATGTCGAAGTCGAAGGGAAACTTCTTCACGTTTCGCGATCTGCGGGAACAGGGTTATTCGCCGCTTGCTATACGTTACCTGTTGTTGAGTGTGCCGACGCGGAAGCAATTGAACTTTACGTTCGAGGGTTTGCAGGGTGCGGAATCGACGGTCGAGCGTCTGAGAAACTTCAGGTCGTTGGTTTCGGATGCGAAGGTTGCCGAAGGATCGAGTCAGGAAGTCGCGGCAATGGTAACGAAGGCGCTGACCGATTTCGAAGCCGCGATGGATGACGACTTCAACACTGCCGCTGCACTCGCTGCGGTCCATGATCTTGTTCGCGAGATCAACACCGTCCTTGCTCACGAAGGATTGTTATCCAAGGATCGCGAGGCTGTTCTGGACGCGATTGCCAAGTTCGATTCCGTGCTCGGTATTTTCGGTCCGGCGGATACGGGCTCGCTCGACGCAGAGATCGAGGCGTTGGTTCAAGAGCGCGAAGAAGCTCGTCGTGATCGAAACTTTGCGAGGTCTGATGAGATCCGTGATGTGTTAGCGGAGCAAGGGATCATTCTTGAGGATACAAAGGACGGGGTTAGGTGGAAGCGGAAGTGAGAAGTGAGAAGTGAGAAGTGAGAATTTATGAAAACCTCGATCCGGGCGCTAGCCACATTGGCAAGTCCGGAAGGGCGGCTTGCCCCCGCTGATAACTACAAGCAATTTTGACCGTACAAAGTTCGGGGCAATGAGAGCGGGGCAAGCCGCCCTTCCGGACTTGCCAATGTGGTTGACTCTTGACGCTTGGCCTCTCCTTTCGAAAGCCTTTCCTACCGACAGCTCTTTCCTATCTCAACCCACCAGACCGCCGTCGACTCCGAGACAACATGGTAGGAATGGCAGACCTGATATCCCCGTCGCTCAAACTCCGATATCAACTTCTGCCCGTCTCCCGGCTTTAACGTTCTAAACGCAAGCCACATCGTATCGTCACTTATCTCATCTATCAATTCGCGGTCGACACCATCGAATCCTCGCGGTAGAAAATAGGCCTTGTCATCGTTGGCCGCCTCGACCCCCTTGATCACACCGATTCGAAACCGGTCCGTATCACGCAACGCGAACCAAAGGTGATACGCAGCCAGGTCTTCAAACGCATAGATCTTGGTCGTCGGCCGGTCTGTCGCACGGATCTCCGCCGCGACGCGGTTCCATTCGCACCAAACCTGCTGCGGCACATCGCGTTGAGCATTCCGCACAAATCCAATCGCGGCCAACACGACAACTAGCACGACGGCGATATAACTCACGACGCGAACCGGAAAATTCCAGATCGCGTTGGCGATCAATATCATCGCCGGCGGCAGGATCATGATCATGTGCCGCGTGCCCCAGACCGACTGCGGCAGAACCCAACTCGCGATGAAGGCAACGACGAACGGAACCGAGGTGAAAATCAATAGTAGAAGGACGGAGCGCCTCTGTTCCTCGCGCTGCCATTCGACAACGTAGAGCGAGATCATCGCCAGAACCAACAGCAGCAGCGGAGTCGAAACAACATAGATCGACGCCGGCTCGGCACTGCTCGCTTGAAAGTAAAACGGTTCGATGAGATCGGTTGCGAACGTGATCAGCTCTCGCAGCCCGGGACGGGTCTGCCACGAAATATTCTGCGCGACACTCGAACCGCTTTGACCAGCCTGCAGAATGGCGATCAGCCACGGTACAAAACTCACCGCGAGCACGCCCGTCATCACGACCGCACGCCGCCACTTAATGCGTTGAAAGATCATCAACGCTGAGATCTCTGCGAAGACCAACAGCCAGCCGTAGTAATGCGTATAGACGAGAAGAACGTTCGCGATCACGAGCCAGACAAAACTCTTTCCGCGATTGAAGAACCGTGAAAACAACCACAGCGACAAGATCGAAAGGAACATCAGCATCGAGTACATGCGGAGAGTCTGCGAGTACTTGATCAGTGAACCGTTAACTGCAAGAAGAAACAACGCAATTGCCGTGACCGTGTCGGTGAGTTTGAGCTCTTTGCAGAGTCGTATAAATGGAAAGATGGCGATCACAGAAAACACTACCGGTAACAACCTCAGCCAAGGAGCGCCTTCGCCACCGATCGCGATCCAGACCTTTAATACGAGATAGAAAAGAGGCGGGTGAATTAGATCCTGAGCGACAAACGAAACGAGAGATCCCCAATCGTGCTCTGCCGCATGAACGCTGAATATCTCGTCGAACCATAGACAGGAAGCGTCAAGACGCCATACCCGAACAGCAGTATAGAGAACGGTAAGGACGCAGAAGACGAGGGCTGGTTTCTTCAATAGAGAGATAGTACCTATAGAAATGCGGATTGAGGAACGCGGAATGCGGAATTCGCTAGATTAGCTTCGCGGGCTCAGGCGAAGATTCGTCCAGATGACAAAACGCATTCCGCATTCCGCGTTCCGCAATTCCTGGGGTGGTCTAGAGTCGCACGCCGTCGCAAAGCTTGCCGTCGATGCTCGTGTAGAAGAGCTTTACGTCTTTGAATGTGTCGGTATCGCGGCAGTACGAGATGCAGTGATCGTAGGGCTTGGAGTAGATGTGAATGCTGACCGCCCGGTCGTTGTATTCGTCGAGATTTAGTATCTGGTGGATCGGTTCTTCGAGTTCGACTTTCGCCGCGAGACATTCCGACAGCTCGAAGCTATCCGTTTCGCGCAACTTACAGTAACCGTTCGGCTCATCCATTTCTTCGATAGCGAAGTTCTGCCCTTTAAGTCGCCCGATCGGAACCGTCATCCAACAACGCTGATCGCAATGGTTATGAACACGAGAGACCTGACCTTTGTCCCAACAGATGGCCATCATCTCGAACCGCTCGTCCTTAAAGATCAGATTGCGTGTGTAGAAGTTGGAACTCCAAAAAAGATATTTCTCGATCGAAGCAGTGTCGATCGGATTGCGGCTGAGGTATTCGTAGACGGGCTGACAATCCCATTGGGAGTCTGGGATCTGACAGAGGCCGTTGACTAGTTCGTGAATTGAGACTCGGTTCATTTAACTGGCGGAGACTGGAGATGAGTTTATTATCATTCAACGTTTCAATCCAGTCGGGCGCGGGTTTCGCGTACGGCAGTACCGCCTGCGTTAGCGGGTGGTCGGGACTCGTTAGGAAATCGCGTTTATTTATTACCGGCGCCCGCACCACCAGCTAACGCAGGCGGTACTGCCTCCCGTCCGCTCCGAGGTCCCCTTGCGCCTAACTGCAGTCCACTTGCGGCTAACTATTGTGCCTTCTTTAGAAACTCGATGA
>DATEOJ010000462.1:0-3549 GCA_035274235.1 Pyrinomonadaceae bacterium | reverse complement strand
ATGCGACAAGGCCCCGCGCTCGAGGAAGGGAGCCTGGTTCAAGGTGAAGTTCAGGGGTGGGTTCGAGACGTCAAATTTGGCGTAACCGGTTCGGACCTTGCTCGGCTCGATGCCGAACATTTTCTTGTAAAACTCGATGCTCGTTTCAACGTCTTTAACGTTGATGGCTAGATGTGCCTTAAGGCTATTAATTTGTGTATCCATGATTTCCCTCCGTAGTTGTTTATATGATTACGGCTAAGCGTAATTGAAATCATGGTACGCCGCGACTACAATTGTGTCAAGACATAATTGTTATGTGCTAGAATTATTTTCGACATGGGGAAAAAGACAAATTTTGACCTGGAGCTTTTCTTCGCTGCCCTCGCCGACAAAACCCGTCTGCGATTACTAAACTTAATGAGGGAAGGAGAGGTTTGTGTCTGCTTCTTTGCGGGGACGCTGGATACTAATAATCCGAAAGTCTCGCGGCATCTCTCCTATCTAAAGCGAGCCGGTTTGGTCGATGGGCGTCGTGATGGGAAGTGGATGCATTACCGGATCAGGCGGCCTGAGAATCCACTCGCAGCCGAAGTATTCGACGCGACAATGAAACTCCTTGCCGCCGACGACGAGATGAATGCCGACATAAGGCAATACGCAGACTTTTGTTGTTCGCCGAATGCACCGGTGACGATCGTTGGGCGAGCGAAGGTAACGGCTTAGCTTGTGGTTTCCCGTCAAACAAAATTCCGTTATCATCTAGTGCTGTAGGAACGGTTCTGCCGCCTCATCCAGGAGAAAGAATGAAAAGGGTTTTCTTCGCGACACTGACTTTGGTCGCGATCTTTGTAATAGGTGCGTGTTCTTCGGCGACTGAAGATAAGTCGTCTGCAAAAGTAAATCCGCCGGCCGGCACGTCGAACGCAAACTCAAACGCTGCCGTTCAAAACGGCAGTGAAGTATCGCCACCGGTTGCCGCGGACGCGAATGCGGTTAACATCGCGAGCGAGAATGCGGTGGAAACTGCGGCTAACAGGCTTAAAGGAAAAATGGACGCGCTGCGAAGCGGTAGCAAGGAACCGATCGACAACGCAAGGGCGGAGGCGGATGCCATGAAGGGCGCGCGTCAAGCTCCGGATAATTCGACCTATACGTCATACCTGACAGACGCAGGTTACGAGGTCCGCGCATTTTCGAGTCATCCACTACTCTTAAAGGTTGTGAAACGTATTGCTCCTGAGGCTCAGACCATGAAAGTGTATTTGCGCGACGGTCGAGTTATCGAGCGGCCGGCGAACACGATTCCGACTCTCGCGACAGCAACCGCAGATGCGATACTTGCAGGAGCAGGAGTTCAACGCTCCGCGGCCGCGCCGAAGCAGCCCGCGCAGGGCTCGGCAGTTACGAAAAAGACCGAGAACTAGTTTATGGAGAAGTTCAACATCATCTGCCCGTGCTGCGATGCCACGCTGACGGTTGACGCTCAGACGGGAGCACTACTCGCTCACGAAGAGAAAAAGAAAGCTCACGGATCGTTCGAAGAATTGGCCGGTGAGTTGAGCAAGCAGAAGGAATTGCGCGAGCAGCTATTCGCGCAGGAGATGTCATCGATGAAGGACCGCGAGCGGCTGCTTGAAGAGAAATTTCAGGAAGCCCTCAAACGGGCCGATACGGACAGCGACAAACCGTTCAGGAATCCGCTCGATCTTGATTAGACCTGCATATTTTGTGACGCCGACCCCAACCATGCAAACCGCAAAACGCGTGATCGTCGCGCTTGATGTTGATCGCGCGGATGTCGCGCGCGGGATCGTCGCCGAACTTAAAGGTGAAGCCGCCGCATTTAAGATCGGGCTCCAACTTTTCACGGCTGCGGGTCCGCAGTTCGTTCGCGAACTCGCACAAGAGAGCAAGATCTTTCTCGATCTGAAATTCCACGATATTCCAACCACGGTGGCGAATGCCGGCATCGAAGCCGCGAGGCTCGGCGTATGGATGTTCAATGTCCATGCGTCAGGCGGTCGTGAGATGATGCAGCGAACGGTCGGCGGGGTTAGTGAAGTCTGCGAACGGGAGAGTTTGAAGCGCCCCCTTATTATCGGCGTGACTGTCCTGACGAGTTCTGATGAGAACACGCTTCGTGAAACCGGTGTGGATGCAGCCGCCGACGAACATGTCATACGGCTTGCACACCTGACCGCCGAATCTGGACTCAATGGAGTTGTTGCCTCGCCGCGTGAGACTTCCGGGATTCGAAATGCGATTGGTCGGGACGACTTTATTGTCGTTACGCCGGGTGTTCGTCCATCCTCCGCAACGAATGACGATCAGAAGCGTGTAATGACACCAGGGCGCGCTGCGGCTGAAGGGGCTAGCTATCTCGTGGTAGGACGGCCAATCGTTCGGGCCGGGGACAGACTACTCGCCTTGACCGAGATCCAAAAAGAGATTGACGAAACTGTTGCTGCATAAGATGAAGAAGTTCGGAACCTTAATACGATATCGCGCGTCGCAAGTATTTGTCCTTGTCGCGTCCGGTCTTCTGATGTGTGCAAATTTGGCCGCACAAGCAACGACCGCCGAAACATACGGGTTTCGCATCGGCGAGAAGTTGACATACAACGTCTCCGTCGGCCGATACCGAAACGCGGCGTATGCGGAACTATTCACTGTGTCTCGCGGTAAGATCGGGGACAAAGAAGCGGTCGAGCTTCGGGCAAAATTCAAGACGGTCAATATTGCGAGTGCGGCTACATATCTTGTCGATCAGGCGAGGACGACCTTCGCGTCACCGATAACCGGGCTACCTATCTATACCACCGTCGTCGATGGAGCCTTCGGCATTCCTCGAGAGACGAACCAGAACTTCATTGCGATCCCGAGCCCGCATACCGATCTCCTGACGATGATCCACCGACTGCGTCGGACCGGCGGCAGCGGTTCGGTAACAATGTTGGATAACGACAAGGTCTATAACGTCACCTTTCAGCAGACCGAGGCAGAGCACTTCAGCACCGATGCCGGTGAGTTCGAGACAAATGTCATCACGATCCAGAGCGAGTATTTCGTCGAGCGGGGAATGACGGAAGTCCGTGTCGCGCTTAGCAAGGATGAGGCGAGCGTTCCGGTTATGATCTGGATCAAAACGCCTAAAGGCGAGTTTCGAGCAGCTCTGGCCAGTGTTCAAACGATCGAGCCTGAAGTCGCAACACAGCAACCTCCTACAGTTATTGCGACCCCCACTCCAGAGAGAACACCGAAGCCTGTCGTCACACCGACGCCGTATATCGAGAATCAGCCTCTGCATTCTGAACTCGCATTCGTTCTCGGTGAGAAGCTCCACTATCGGGTAAGCTCGAACGGTTCGCAGGTCGCGACGATGATGATCTCGGCCGTCGAACGAAAGCGTATTGACAACCTCGATACGCTCGTACTCGAAGCCACCTTCACCGACACGCGATCGGGTTCACCTTTTGCGAACGGCGACGTAGTGCGAGCGAACGTCGATCCGGAAACGCTCGCGTCGAGAAAGATCGATATTCGCTTTAACGGTGCTCTCAAGGCCGC
>DATEOJ010000461.1:0-3554 GCA_035274235.1 Pyrinomonadaceae bacterium | reverse complement strand
ATGATCAGCCCCGGAGTCGTGTTCGGCCACCAGGCGCCGAACCGCGTCCGCGTTAAAAATTCGACGGCTCATCGTCCGTTCGCTTAGGACGTACTCTTGAACCAGGTGGCGAAACGATCCTCGAAGCCAGTTGCCCAACGGTACAGGAAATCCCATTTTCGGTCGGTGCAGGATCTCGGCCGGAAGGAGATCCCGCATCGCCTGCCTTAAGATCCATTTTGTATCACGGCCCCTAAGCTTCATTCGATCGGGCAGGCGGGCAGAATATTCGACTAGCTTGTGATCTAAAAATGGCACGCGGCTTTCAATCGACGCCGCCATCGACATCTGGTCCTGCTTCATCAAAAGCTCCTGGAGATAGGCCTTGGTATCTACATAGAGCAGCCTATCCAGAAGGTCTTTCGACTGCGTATCTCCGAGACATTTTTTTAGTTCGTCGTAGGGCCCGACAGCCGCGATTTTTTCGATCGCCTCACTCGTAAAGAGGCCGCGTTGATGCTTGTTCCGAAAAATCGCGAAATTATCAAAATACAAACCCTCGATGTCGGCGTCGATCGAAAGAAAAGTCCGGCCCAATTTTCGATTCAACGCTCGAGGAAGAGCACCCACCCCCAACCTCACGGCGCCGCGCAAGCTCGACGGCATTAGGTCTTCATACTTCTCGCCATACTTCAAGAGCAACATCGCCTTTCGGTAACGACCATAGCCGGCGAGGGTTTCGTCGCTTCCCTCGCCTGTCAGCACGACTTTGACGTGATGCTGGGCAAGCTTAGAAACGAAATAGAGCGGCACGGATGCCTCAAAGCCAAGGGGCTCGTCCTCATGCCATATGAGAGCGGGAAGCTCTGTGAAGAACATGTTTGCATCAATAGTTATCTCATGATGCTCCGTTTTGAACTTTCGCGAGACGAGTCGCGCGAAATCAAATTCGTTCGCGTCGCGTTCCTTGAAACCGACCGAGAAGGTCTTGAACGTACCATCAATGATCTCCGACATCGCCGCCGCGATCGCGGACGAGTCGATCCCCCCCGACAGAAACATTCCCAACGGAACGTCGGCCATGAGTCGGAGTTTTACGGACTCGCGGAAAAGCTCTTTCCATTCCTCAATGGCATCCGAGTCGCTCAAACTTTCCTGCTTAGGTTCCGACTCTAGATCCCAGTATTTTCTGATCGTCACTTTACCGTCTTGCCATTTCAATGAGTGTCCGGGCAAGAGGCGGCGGACACCTTCGAAAAGAGTCTGGTCAGAGCTCGTCCCATGATTTGCAAAGTGATCCGGAAGAAGTGCGTAATTCAGTTTCGGGGCAATCGCTCCTGCTTCGAACAGCGCTTTGATCTCCGAAGCAAAAAAGAAACTGCCGTCCTCTTGAACAACATAGTAGAGAGGCTTTACGCCAAATCGGTCTCGCGCGATAAAAAGTTCTTCGTCGCGTTTGTTCCAAATCGCGAAGGCGAACATTCCGCGGAGCCTATGAACGCAATCGGCTCCGAATTGTTCATACAGGTGAAGGATCGTCTCGGTGTCCGAAGTTGAATGGTACTCGTACCCATGACTGATAAGCCCGTCGCGCTGTTCGGCGTGGTTGTAGACCTCACCGTTATAGACGATCACACAGGAAGAGTCGCTGTTGAACATCGGCTGATCACCCGTTGCCAGATCAACAATGGACAAGCGGCGGTGACCGAGCCCGACATTGCCGTCAACGTAAGTACCCGCTCCGTCGGGACCTCTGTGCGACAGAATGTCGCGCATCCGGTCAATCAGATCGGCGGTTACCAGCCGTCCGCTTTCGCGGGAATAAACAATGCCATTAATACCGCACATACTCGTCCAACTTCCCTCGGCGGCGGAATTACTAACTAGCTCCACGGGGATCCCGCCGTTGCTTGCGCCCGAGTTATCTATCCCCTCCGCAGGCACCAAATGAAAAATCAATCTTCCAAGCGAATCGCCAATCCGCAGACAATTCGAGCCGGAGCAAACCTACCGCTCGACTTAGAGGGTTCCCGTGTTCAAGTTGATTAAGGCATTGTATCACGCAGCCAGCGGACCTTTGTACGGTAAGCGACGGCTAGCACCCGGTTTGACGAAGTCGCAGTGAATCTCGAATGAGCCCTGGGCCTCGGTTTGAAAAACTAACTTTTGGGTCTCGACCTGGGCACCGTAGACGGGCGAGACCGACCATTCTTCCTTTCGCCATTCGTATCGCCCAGGGTTTTCGCCCGTAATTTTTGGTTTGATCAGCAAAATTTTTGTCCCCGAACTATCGACGACCGAAACATGGTGCGAATCCAAGTCGATTGTCGCGTCAAGCCCGGGAGCCAATATAAAGTGCAACTCGAAAACGCTCGTGTCTATGCTGTTCAGCGTTTCCTTGACGCTAACCGTGCTGTCCTCGGCGATACATATGGTTCGCTCATACCGCACGCCCAACGGTAGAAATCCATCGTGATGGCCGCGGAAAGCTACTGCACCTCCCTCGACTTTCCAATCGGAGAGGTGACCGTCTGTTAGTGTCCTCCAAGAAAATGGCCCGTGCATTCTCGATGAAGACGCACCATTCACGGTCAGGCAGTTGTGCGCCTGAGACGAGCGGTATCTGTCGCGTGCGTCGCGGTTCGAGGTATAGACGTAGGTTCCTGAGTCCACAAAAACAGGCCGACCCCCAAGGGACATCACGAAATTAAGTGCGTCGGCGTGGGCATGACCGCCGTTGAGAAAACCGTGCGGGCCGCACTGAATAATGATCTGGTCGGCGTCTTCTCGCCAACTACTGCGCGCGGTAAAGTATCCACCCGCCTCGAACTTTTGGCTCAAACTCCTTGGTTCAACCGGCACGATCGACTCGAATCTTCTGAGACCTTCCGCTCCAAGCAGCCACAGCAGATCCGCGCTCGGCTGGCCTGCTAGAAATTTCAGATCCCCGCGATTCAGCAGAGCAGCGCCGAGCGCCAAGGTGGGACGAAAGTCATTGATCGCTCTTTCGTCGAACTGATAAAGTCGCCCGCCGTCGTCATCGCCCAATAGAGTCGTCTCGCCGTTTGGCTGCTGGACGTGCATCAGGAAGTCCAACAGATGATCTAATTTTTCACGATGCTTGCTCTCGACGTTTGATTCGTCGAGTTCGCGCAGGATCATCAGGTTGGCGTAGAAGTCTGTTGTGTACCGATGGTAGTGACTTGACTGCTCAATGTAGGTACCGTCCGACCGGACTTGAAAATCGAGAGCGTTCAGTAGGATCTGGTATCCCAGATCTCGCCACCGCTTTGCGTCCTCAAATTCGGGAACGAAGCTGCCTATGAAGTAGAGCCCAAGTGCTTCACCGGTTAGATGGGTGTTCGGACTGTAGTACGTCGAAAGGTAAGTTTCCAGATGCCGCGCGTTGAGATAAAGAAACTTCAGGATCTGCAGAAGTATTTCCGGGGTGAACACGGGAGATGTTCTGAAAAAGTATATGGACCAGATCCAGGACATCGAGCGGAATGCGAGCTCAAGACTCGATAGCCAGTTCACACCGATCTTCGGAGGATTATTTACCATCCAGTCGGCTA
>DATEOJ010000460.1:0-20026 GCA_035274235.1 Pyrinomonadaceae bacterium | reverse complement strand
ACCGAGGTTGGCACGATCACTTATGGTCAGAAAATAGACGACGCGATGTTTTCTGCTGGTTAATACAGGTCCCATGACGGGAACGAAACGAGGGCCGCATTGGCCCTCGTTTTATTTTTTGCAACTTTCGACTCAATGGTTTGTGCAATGATTCGACTTTCCCGAATTATTCCCTTAGGAGCAAACCAATGAAGCAAACACACCGAAGTAGGACTTCTCTATTCGCCCTCCCACTTCTGATTCTCCTCTCATCGACAATTATTTTTGGCCAGGCAGTGCCGTCAGAGCTGCAGGCTAGCTACGAACTTTCGCTACAGGTCGTTATCGGTTCCAACGATACGTCCACTCGTTCCGACCTTCCCCCGAACCTGACGTCTATCTCGCGACAGTTAAAGAGCACCTACTCATTCCAGAACTATCGTCTTGCGAACACTTTCCTTGGACGCGTCTCGAATACGGGGACGGTGGAGTACAAGAGCGTATCCAACATTTTCGGCGAACAGGTTGAAGGAGGCGACGCACAGACATTTCTCGAATGGTCGCTAGTAAACTTTCAGGCGCTGCCGTCAGGCTTTCAGGCCCGGGCGTTTCGATTCGGTGCCCGGGTACCCGTCATCACGCGACAAGCGAAGGACACGGCCCCGACGATGGCATATGAGTCGATCGGGCTAAATATGAATATGATCGGCCTACCGATCAGTAGGCCAACGCTTCTCGGGACGATCAGTCTACCCAAGACAAGCGGAACCGTATTTCTCGTAGCGACGATCAAGCCAGCCGAATAAAAGGCCATGACCGCCACCACACCTTTCGCAACTTTCAACCCCGACTCGCGTGTCTCTAATCGTAGGCCGGTTTTGTTGGACTCGCGAACTGTTGTAAAAAAGTATGCGTGTATGGCATTGGACAAAGTCGAATCCAGGCAGTCGGAGGTGCGAGACCACCGCGTGTCTGAAGCGAATCAGTCTGACCACGCACTCATCGAAGCGACGAAGCAAGGCGACGAAGCAGCGTTCGCCCTTATCGTCGGCCGTTACCGCAGTCCGATCACAAACTACCTCTACAGATTTTTGAATGATTACGAAGAGGCGGTGGACCTCGCACAGGAGACTTTTGTAAGGGTCTACTTTGCGATCGAAAGGTACCACACCGAATACGCGTTCTCGACTTACATCTATCGCATTGCGACGAACCTCGCGATCAGCGAGATCAGAAAGCGAAAGCGGCGAACGCTGCTTTCGCTGACGGGTCTCTTTCAGTCGGACGCGGAAGACACGACCGAGTTTCAGCCGGTTGACGAAAAGGCACTTCCGGATAAGAACCTTATCGATGACGAGCAGGGACGAGCGATCGCACGTGCTATCGCGACCCTGCCGCCGAAGTATCGCGTGCCGGTGATACTGCGCGACATCGAGGGGAAATCGTACGAGGAGATCGCCGCCATCATGGAATTAGGACTTGGTACGACCAAGTCACGCATCAGCCGGGCGCGAGGCCTGCTGAAGGAAAGATTGAAGAAGTTTTTTGAGTAATGGATCGTAGTGAAGTGAAAAAAGAGATCGCACCGCTCGACGCGGATAGTCAGCGTATCGCGGAGTTGCTTGGCGGACTAAAGCGTGTCGAGGCACCGTCGAATTTTGAATTCGGTGTTCGTGCGCGAATCGCGAGTGGAACTCCACGGCAGTCGGGAAGTATGTTTCCGATCTTTAAGGTTGCGGCACCGCTCGCGCTTGTCTTGGTTGTCGGGATGGCTGTTCTGCTTTATGGCGGATTTTTGACCGGTGATCAACGCATCGCGGTAGTGGAACCGCCTATACAAGGCCCGGTGGAAAAACCGAACGTCGTTCAAAACGCGGAGGCGCCGGCACCAACTGTCAGATACTTCGGTCCTCAAATCGAAGAGCCTCCGGTCGTGGAGCCTGAGACCAACCCGAGAGCACGTAATAATCCATCGAAAGAGATACGAGACCGTACAACTGAGAATCGTCAGCGTCTACCCGCTCAGCGAGATGCAATGGCTCCTGGAGCCGGCTCGGTCGACAGAACCGTAGGCGAAGCTCCGGTCATCTCCGCACCGGGAACCGGCGGAAAAATCTCTCAAGCCGAAGCTTTTGAAATGATCGGTATGACCGGTGACTTATCCGCTAACGGCTGGACGGTTCGGTCCGCGAAAGATGGAACGCTGGCAAGTCGGTCCGGTATTAGGTCTGGTGATGTTGTGGAATCGATCGATGGTTTGTCGGTGTCCGGTAAGTCGACGTTCACAAGTCCGTTCACACCGAAGACGATTCGTATTCGTCGCGACGGCAAGGTCATCGATCTAAAACTTACCAACTAAGGCTGCTCTGTCGGATTCACCTTGGCGTCCTTAACCTCGGTCGTGAACTTTCGATAATCATACGACTTGATGACGGCGTTCAGGTCGATCCCCTTTACAAGAAACACGCGGACCGAGAGATTGATGTCCGCATTCGACGGCAGCCAGATCTCGTCGTTGACTCGTTCCTGCTCGAGCGTGAACGATGCTCCCTTTTTGAGCTTAGCGATCATTCCGCCCCCGATCTTGTAGCTGTCAAACAGGAATGCCTCGAGCCGGGCGACTTGCTTGTCGTTCTCGTCGATCCACATTGCACCGGCGGTCTTTCCAAAAAACTTCAGCATGCTCTTCGCGTTCTTGAAGTCGAACGAGGGGTTGGGCTCAAAGTCGAAGACGATCACGTCTCGTCCTCGAAATCGTTCACGACGAGGATTGAGGAGTTTAGAAGCGCGTAGTACTTCGGCTATCGAAACGCGACGGTCCTCGTCTGAATCCTTTTCGCCTTTCGCGATCTTCTTCTCGATCTCTTCGGCACGCTTTGCCGCATCCTTATCCTGGTCTTCTTGTTCTTTTGTGGACAGCGGCTTGCCGTTCTTCTCGATCATCCGCGTGATGCGATAGCCCTTGTAGAACGAGAGCTGAAAGGTCTCCGATTCGGTGTCGCGGAGTACGCCATCCTTTCCGATCTCGCGGCGGATACGTTTCTGGACGTACGAGTATGTATCGAGGAGTTCCTCGACCTTGTCTTCGTTTGCCTGAAGTTCTTTTAGCAGTGTCGGAATGTCGGGCAGCGGTTCGTTCGAGACGACGGGGAAGTCAAACTCGCTGCGTGCGACAGGTTGATTGGCGCGAATGTCATCGAACACTGCGTTGTAGACATTTCCATTCAACTCGATACGAACCCGATACGGTTGCTTCACGCCTTGGACAGAACGATAGTCGGAAAACTCGAACCCGCGTTTCGATTCACCCGATGCAAACTCCTCGCGAACCGGGAGACCGGTTTCAGGATCGACAAACAACTTGATCGTCGAACCCTTCGCTGTGTTCACAGTCAACACGTTTGCCGACTTTCCTGCGACATCCGCCTTTCCGCCACCGACGATCTTTGTCTTATCCTTCTTTGCGTTCAGCCACAACGAATTGTGAAACGCCGCTTCAGCTTGAAAATCGGTGCTGGCGTCGCCGGTCAATGTTCGAAGACCGTCCCTCGAATCGCGCATCCATCCGGATTTGCCGTTGTACCCCGTCTCGATCTCAAAGCCGTCGATGTCGATGCTGAGGTTGTAGAGATTCGGTCGCGAAGTCTGGAGAACGATCTTGCCGGTGAGCCCGTCCTCGACTCGAGTGATCGTTCCAGTCTTCCGCCACGATGTGATCTGCGCAAGGGCTTTCGTTCCGCCGAGCGCTTTCTCTGCCTGCCTAAGAATTTTCGCTGGTGATTGCGCGAATGTAGAACCACACAGAAGCAAGAGTGCAATTATTAAGAATCGAAACTTCATTGCGTTTCATGGTAGCCGGCGACGGGGGAATATTAGCCATTAGCTGTTAGCCATTAGCTAATAGCCAAGAGCTAACGGCCAATAGCTAATATTCACCCCCTCTTAGTCTCATCCCGCGTCGACTGCGGCAAAATAAAGAGCCCGAATAAATAAAGCGCCGCCGCGAAGAACTGTATGTAACCGGTCGCCGCCGCAAACCTCGGTAGATCGAGCAAGCGAGTTACTGCTTCCTGCCCCGGATTTTCAGTCAATGCTTCGAACCAACTCTTTCCCGCCGGTGCCGTCATGTTTGCCAGCACGAGGTACTTTGCGACGAATGCGAGTCCGAAAAGGGCGCCCAAACTTCTTAACAGTTTTTTGGTGTCGAAATCCGCGAACAGGTTGTTCCAAAGAGTCCAGAAGAAACAGAACGAGACGATCCAGAACGGGAGGCCTTGTTCCGGTAGCAACGAGTTGAATAGTTGCGTGGTCGCGGCGAAGAGCGTGAACAGCACGGCGGCGTTCGCGACATTCTTTAGCATCGGGAGATCTTCGGCGAACCATCCGTCGAGACGGATCAGGCCGGATCGGAAAAACAGCGTGAGCATGATCACCGCGAAGATCAAACACAATAGCGCCGGCTTAAGAAAAATGAATGACGAATCAGCCCCGGCGATGCGCAGACCGCCAAGCAATGCGACGGTTAGGAAAACGACGGGGAGCAAAATGTATCGAAGGATAAACTTCTGACGCGTTGCGTGCGAGATCGGCTCAACCGTGACGATCTCGGCGCGATCCGCCGGCGTTAGCTCGTCGCGTCGGTCTTCGGAAATGATCTCCGGCGTTTCGGTTTCGGACTCGATAAGGTCCATATGTCGTCGGTGTTATTTTCTTTCGCGAACAAGGCGGAGCGGATTGAAGTCGTCTGCCGAGACGGTCATGCCTTCTTCTAATTCCGCACGCAGCTCCGCAGGCGTTTTTAGTTGAAGGCTGGCGTCGTCAGCACGAAAGTTAGGATCGAGCGTCGACACGCGTTCGAGTCGTTCGAGCGACTGCTTAAAAAGAGCGTCGTCGTTTGAGACGCGGCCCCATCCCTGACGATAAAAACTGTACGCGATGTAGTACTGCGTCTTTGCGTCGCGATGTTCCGGGTCGGCACGTTCGAATGAATCACGAGCAGCGACAAAGTTGTCCTGACGAAACGCCGCTAGCCCCGAGTTGAGCTTTGCCTGATCGATCTCATACACGCCGGTGATCACCTGACCCTTGGTCACCGCGTTCTCGACCGTCGAACGCGCTTTGAGCGAGATCTCTTCGATAGAACGTGGCTCGGCAGCGTAGAGGAACGCGATGAAACCGCCATAGATCAGCGTGAGTGCGATGCCGAACATGTGGATATACTTTTCTTTCATTGCTATAATCTCGGCGTCCCGTAAAGCATACACTTTTCAGATTCCGTTTAGCCATGAGAAAGCTTGCTACGATTCCGCTAATCGCGGTCGTTTTGTTTGTTGCTGCAATAGTTACAAGCGCGCAAACAGATTGGAAGGGTTCCTACGCGTTCACTGAGAACGGCGGCAAGAATGCCGGCGGTGCGGCGATCCTCGTAACACACCAAATCGATGTGATCGAGGGCGGCGAAGGGCTTGCAGCGTCGATTCAAAGTAACGGGTATCAAACCTCGGCAAATCTGATGTGCTCGGTAAAAGTTGTCGGCACCAAACTCATGATCTATTTCGAAAACTACGGCGACGACAATATGTTTGAGCCGTACAACCAAGGCGATCTTTTGCTGACGCTCGAGCGGAAGGGGAAGCAGTTGCTGACACACTGGGGAAAATTCTCTGCGAGTATTGAGAAGAATCAGAGGTCGGGCAAAGTCTATTTTGAAAAGTTGGTTGAGAAGAAACAATGAGAATAAGTCTCCTGATAATTTTGTTGGCGCTGTTTTCTGCTTTCGCACATGCACAGGGAGTGACTGCGGACCTCGTCATTACCAACGCGAACATTCACACGATGAACACCGGGCAAAAGACCGCTCGCTCCATCGCGGTGCTTGGCAATAAGATCGTGGCGATCGGCAGCGACGCGGATACGAAGCCGCTGATCGGTGCGTCTACGAAAGTTATCGATGCGAAAGGTAAGGTCATCGTCCCGGGCTTCAACGACGCACACGTTCACTTTCTCGAAACAGGTTTGCAACTCTCGTCGGTCGATCTTCGAAGTTCGAAGACGCCGCAAGAGTTTGTCGAACGTATCAAAGCATTCGCGTCGAAACTTCCGAAGGGACGTTGGATCCTCGGCGGAAAATGGGACCACGAGAACTGGACTCCGAATAATCTTCCGACCGCTGCGATGATCGACTCGGTCACGCCGGACAATCCTGTCTTCATCGACCGTCTCGACGGTCACATGGCGCTCGCGAATTCGGCTGCGATGCGTCTCGCGAAAGTAGACAAGAGCGTCAAAGATGTGGCGGGCGGCGAGATCGTTCGTGATGCGACGGGCAATCCGACGGGCGTTTTCAAGGACGCGGCGATGAACTACATCGCGAAGGTTATTCCCGATCCATCATTCGAAGAGAAACTCGAAGGAGCACAGGCGGCCAGCGATCACGCGGCGTCGCTTGGTATCACAAGCGTGCAGGATATGTCCGCCGGAACCGACGTCGGTGTGTATCAGGAACTACTGCGACGCGGAACTCTCAAGACGCGCGTCTATGGATGTTCGCCGTTGGCGGATTATAAGCGTTGGCAAAATACCGGCGTGCACTATGCGTTCGGCGACGCGATGCTTCGAGTCGGATGTTTGAAGGGCTACGCTGACGGCAGTCTGGGTTCGACTACCGCGTGGTTGTTCGAACCATATCTCGACGCTCCTTCGTCGACCGGTCTCGCGTCGGACGAGATAGCCGTCCTGCCCGACAACGTCCTCGGTGCAGACAAGGCCGCTCTCCAAGTCCGAGTCCACGCGATCGGTGATCGCGCGAATGCGACGATTCTCGACATCTACGAAAAGACCGCCCAGACAAACGGACAACGTGATCGAAGATTTACCATCGAACATGCTCAACACCTGCGACAGGAAGACATCAAGCGTTTCGGTCCGCTGAAAGTCGTTGCGTCGATGCAGCCATTTCACATCATCGACGACGGCCGCTGGGCGTGGAAGCGGCTTGACGAGAAACGATTGAAGGGCACCTACGCTTTCCGCTCGCTTCTCGATTCGGGGGCGGTACTCGCGTTCGGTTCGGATTCTCCGGTCGCACCGATCAATCCGGTCTACGGTCTTTACGGAGCTGTCACACGTCGCACGCTCGACGACAAGAATCCTAACGGCTGGATACCAGAGCAGAAGATCTCAGTCGAAGAAGCGGTCCGCGCGTTCACGTGGGGTTCGGCCTACGCGGAGTTTCAAGACCGCGTAAAGGGAACTCTCGAGACCGGCAAACTTGCTGACTTCGTGATTCTTTCCGACGACATCTTCACGATCGATCCGGTAAAGCTCCGGGATGTGACGGTGGTCCTAACCGTTGTAGACGGGAAGGTCGTTTATAAGCGCCCTGAATAATAAATGCGGGGGCAGAGCCGCCCTTCCGAACTTGCGAATGAAGCCAGCGTACGGAAACGCGACTAGAAAGGCATGCCCCTTAGCCGCATTCGCAAGTCCAGAAGGGCGGCTTGCCCCCGCTCTTCGATGGCTACTCGTCTCTATTACCCTCGTTGGTTTCCACCGCGTATCCGACGCCCAGCTACGTCCTCCCGAACTCATCATCGTCAACGCGACGATTCGCACGATGACGTCGCGCGATGCGACTGCCGAAGCGCTCGCTGTGACCGGTAATCGTATTTCCGCCGTCGGTAAGAACGCCGAGATAAAAAAGTTCGCCGGTCCGGGGACGCGGGTGATCGACGCCGGTGGCAAACCCATCTTGCCCGGCTTTAACGATTCGCACGTTCACTTCATGGGGATCGGCAACACGTTTTCGTCGATGGACCTTCGAGAAGTGAAGAGCGGAGTCGAGGTGATCGAACGGATCAAGCGCTACGTTAGCTTCCTTCCGAAGGGAAGGTGGATCCTCGGCAGCGGCCTTCCTAAAACAGTTGGCGATTCGCTCACGAGAAAGTCGCTCGATGAAGTCAGTCCCGCGAACCCGATCTTTCTTTATTACTCCGGCGCGAGCACCGCATTGGCGAATACCTCCGCGTTTGACCGCGCGCGGCTAAAGGACGATGCGACAAGTATCGTCAGCGGTGATGCGATGCGACGCATCGCTCACGTCGTTCCGCAGGACCACACTCGAAACTGGCCCGAGATAGCGGAGGCTGCGACAAACTACGCCGCGTCGCTCGGCGTGACAAGTGTGCAGGATATGCACTCGGACGATAGTCGCGCGATCTATCTTGAGCTGCAGAAACAGGGAAAGCTCAAGACGCGCGTCTATGACTGCCTTGGGATCCGAGAGCGTCAGAAACTTCTCGATACCCGCCTACCAAAAAGTAGCGGTGCCATGGTGACCGACGGATGTCTCAAGGCGTTTTCCGATGGTGACGCGGCCGAGGCGGGTTCTCTTCAAACTCAGATCGCCGCGGCCGACAAGGTCGGTATTCAGGTGATGGTGCACGCGATCGGCAACTCAGCGAACCGCATCGTGCTTGCGGCATTCGAGCAGACGACAAAACGGAACGGCGTTCGCGATCGACGATTTCGCGTCGAGCACGCGCACAATCCTCTGATTGACGATCTGCCGCGGTTCGCTCGGTCCAAGATCGTCGCATCAATGCAGCCGAAACTCTTTGAGTACGGAGAGGGCGAGTACTATGCGACCCTTCTCAAACAGGGAGCCTCGCTCGCGTTGGGCTCTGACGCCGCAATGATCGACCTCGACCCATTGCTTGGAATTCACGCCGCCGTCAACGCCGCGGTCGAGTCGATATCGGTCTACGACGCCGTCCGATCATATACAGTCGGCTCAGCATTCGCCGAGTTTCAGGAAAAGGAGAAGGGAACTATCGAGACAGGTAAACTGGCGGATTTTGTGATTTTGTCGGATGATATCTTCACCCTTGACCGGTCGACGATACATGAAGCAAAGGTCCTACGCACTTTTGTCGACGGCCGGGAAGTATATTACTCAGGCGAGAATTAGCTAAATATGAAAAATATATTCTTGATCTGCGGTTTTATAGCCGCTACCTCGATGGCCGCCTTCGCTCAGAGCGAACTCGCGGTGCCCGCAGGTGAACTGAACTCAAAAGGAAAGCCGGTCGCCAAGAATGAGCAAAACGCGCCGGTCGAACTGAAATCCGGTGAGACTATCAAACGCGGTGAAGCGTTGTCCGCGAAGGTTCAGAAGTTGTCGGTTGAAAAGGCGTACGACAGTCCCGACGACTTTGCCGGTAAGACGGTTGAAGTGAATGGCCTGATCGTTCGCTCATGTAAGAAAGAGGGTTGCTGGATGGAAATGGCGGACGAAGACGGAGGCAAGTCGGTTCGCGTTACGTTTGGTGACCACGCGTTTTTTATTCCACTCAACTCGGCTGGAATGAAGGTCCGCGCGCAGGGCGTGTTCAAGAAGAATGTGCTGTCGAAGGAGAGAGTCGAGCACATGATCAAGGACGACGGTGCGACGTTTGAGAATCGAAACGCGGACGGAACGGTTACGGAACTTTCATTCGACGCGACTGGTGTTGAGTTGAAGAAGGGAAGTTAGAGTCGACAGATCATTTTTGGATTTGTAGGGCCGCACCGTGCGGCCCTTTTCATTTCGAATTAGACGCGGAGTTCTTATGGCCTAGCTCGCGTAGCGAGCGAAAGCACGTAGCCCCCGGCGTGAGCCGGGGGTAGTCGGGCAGAGGTCAAGCTCGCGTAGGCGAGCGTAAGATCTTTTTGCATGGTCTGTCGCCCGCATACGCGGGCTCGATGCGCTACAAATTTACCCCCGGCTCACGCCGGCTACGTGCTGTCGCTCGCTACGCGAGCTGTATGACCCCTGTCTTGATATCTGAATCGCAGGCATCTTGATATCTGAATCGCGCGCTTCTTGATATCTGAATCGAGCGCAACTCTAACTCTGCACTGCAGCGTCCGAAAAACTTGCGAACGAAACGAAAAAGGCCGCCCAATAAAACGGGCGGCCTGCTTTCATCTTCGACGTTCGATCAGAACGTCAATCTCACCGACAACTGCATTGTCCTCGGGTCGCCAAAACCTTGACGGAGGAATCCGTCAAAGTTGAAGAGACTCGGTGCGTTTGTCGACGGGGCATCGTTGCCCGGCGTCCAGAGCGCGTTGACGAAGTTGCTGTTGTTGAAGGTATTGAACATCTCAAACTGCGGTATCAACTCGACTGTCTCCGTGAGTTTGAACGGACGTGCGAGTCTCCAGTCAAACGAGAAATAGTCGTTGTCCTTTCGGAGCGAGTTTCGGTTGGTACCGTTAAACGCCAAGGGCGTCGCGGGCTGTGCCGAGCGAGCCTGGATTCGTGGCATGAACTGGATCTTCCACGGCAGATCAAAGCTCGCGTAGAAGTTGAACTTGTGCCGAATGTCTCGATCCGACAACGAGTAGTCCAGGTCCAGACGGTCGATGTCGAACGCACGATCGTTGAACGGATCGCGTTCGTTCGAGTCGTCATCCTTATCTTGCGCGAGCACGTAATTCGCCTCGAGTTGGAAGCCCTGGCTGAATCGCTTACGAACACCGACCGTGAATCCGTCATACGCACTGTTTCCAACCGAACTCGCGACCATCGTTTCGCCAAGGAACGGTGCGAACGGTGCGTTGGTGACGCTGTTGGTCGAACTTCCGTAGTCGAGGAATCGTGTCAGATGTCGACCGGTCGAATGTGTGTAGTCGAAATAGAGGGCCCAGTTCGGTGCGACCTCCTGCTCGTAAGCTACGTTGAAGGTGTAGATGTCGGGATTCTCGTAGTCGCGGTTAAAGACTCGGACACCGCTAAAGCACGGGAACGGATTCGTAACAGGGCCCGCGGTACACGAGCTGGCCGTCGGAGTCACAAGGCTGGGCCAAGTAGGCGCAGTCGCGAATCCCTGACGGATCAGATCGGTACTCACAAAGATCGTCTGCTGCTGAACGCCGTTCGTGGTGATCGAGCCGACTTGCGTAAGCATGTTCTGCCGGGCGTTGTAGATTCCCGCACTCGCACGAATGAGCGACTTGCCGTTCTTCATAACGTCCCAAGCGAAACCGATACGCGGCTGCCACATCGCGGTATCGCTGGGAAGGGTGCCGTCGGATGGGAACCGCGGATCATTCAGGAAGATGCCGTACGCGGTAGCGCTCGGAGCGACGACCGGATCCGGGAACATTTGCGCTTCCCAGCGAATGCCGAAGTTCAGCGTAAAGTTCTGCCAGATCTGCCAGCGGTCCTGAATAAACAACGCGAAGTCTTCGTTCGTTATGTCGGAAAAGCCGGCCGCGTCGGTCGCCGGTCCTGACGGTCCTGCACCTTGTAGATATAGGAGAAGCGGACCGCCGGTCGTCGTCGTTCCGACCGGGCATGTTGCGGGAGCGGTGACATACGTTCCGTTGGAACAGCCGACCGTCTGCGGACCGAATCCGCCCGCAGCAGCAGGCGAGGAGTAGCGGAGAAATCCGCTGACGCTGTCAAAGATATATTTTCCGGTGAAGAAGCCGCGGAAGACCTGCGAGTTTGCACTATGAAGCCATTCGCCACCGAGCTTGATATTGTGTCGACCGGAAATAATAGAGACGTGGTCGCGAATCTGAGTTCGCCAGAACGTCTCGTCGACTCCCGGTTGTAGGAAGAATGGATTTCCGAACCGGAATGTTGTTCCGAAGCCCATCGCTGTATCTGCAAGAAGATTCGATTCAGTTGCTGCACGAGGACGTTCCTCACGCGAGTACGTGAAGTGCGCTTCGTTGAGAATGTTCGTCGTAAACGTCGAGTAGAGGTTTGCGTTTATGACGTTGATCTTCGACGGTCCCTCGGTTCCATTCGAGGAGGTGCCGTACGTCGGAACATCGAAAGTCTGATTTGTGTTCTTCGAATAGTTGAAATTATACGAGGCGCTGAGTTTGTTCTTCTGATTGAGGTCCCAATCCAACTTACCCAGGATCGCTGTGTTGTTAACCTTGCGCTGGACGGGAAGACCTTCGTCCTGACCGAGCCTCGTCTGGAAAAAATTGAGTAAAGCGACTCTCTGGCATTCGGGATTGCCGTTGATCAAAGCTTCGTTTGCAGGCACGGTCGGGGCCGCGACCGGGCATGGCGTGTCGCCGATCTGCTCGCCGAGATTCCGACGCAATAAGTTCTCGAAGATCTGTTCGTACGCGATGAAGAAGAACGCCTTGTCCTTCTTGATCGGACCACCGATCGTTCCGCCGAACTGTTCGCGATGAAAATCCTCGGGCGACGTTCCATCGGATGTGTCGGATGTTAGAGCCTCGAGTCTCTGGTAATAAAAGGCACTGCCGTGAAAATCGTTGGTACCCGACTTCGTGATTACGTTTATGATTCCGCCGGCCGTTCGTCCGTACTCGGCGTTTGAACCGGTGGCTATCACCTGAAATTCTTTGACCGCTTCCATCGAGATATCGATAGCGGCACGCTGACCACCGGCCTGCTCGCCGAAGAACCCGTTGTTGTAGTCGCCACCATCGAGGCTGACGTTGTTAAAAATTCCTCGTTGTCCCGCGAAGTTGATCTCATCACCGTCCGGTCCCTGGACGATACTTACGCCGGGCGTCAGTGTCAGTAAGTCTTCAAACTTTCTGCCGAGCACCGGTGTGCTCTCGATCGCCTTTTCATTCAGTGTCGTACTGGATTCGGTCTTTGCGGTGTCGATCGTCGGAGCTCCGGTGACGGTCACTTCGCCGCTGACACCTGACACGGTAAGTTTTATTTCGAGCGAGACCAATCGGCCCACCGTGAGTTCGATATTCTCCTGGTTTAACTTTGCGAAGCCCGACTTCGTTACCGTCACCACATAGCGGCCCGGTGGAAGAGAGAGAATCACAAAGTGGCCATCTGAGTCGGTCGTGAAATTGCGCGTGAAGTTTGTCGCGGTGTTCTTCGCTTCTACGAGAGCACCAGGTACGACGGCTCCCTGCTCATCGGTAATCACGCCCTGGATCGCTCCCGATGTGATGTCCTGACCAAATGCGGTGCTGGCAAACAGCGACAGCAGAATAAAACAGAATCCGAGACCCAAACGCGAAGCACGCGACTGAGTGTGTTGACGAACTGACATGTTCTTTTCTCCTTTGTTCTAAGGTTTCAAAGCGGCGAGGTGCAGAACGTCGAGCTCGCCATAACAGAAAAGCCAATTATTTCGAAAACTGCGAAAACGCCTGGGACGGTGTTGGAGTGAAACTGCGCGAATTATAAGCCTGAACGTCGCGCATGTTCAACCTACGGAATCGAATTGCTTTAGAGGGGCGAACGTCCGCATCGGACGGGCCTTTCGTCCACCCGACGCGAGACGTTAATAAGGAGTGGCGAGACGCAAGACGCGGGCGCATGAACACATCGAAGGGCTTGAAAACGTGTGACGAGCCGCTCAATAACATGGAATAAAATCCGAAAAGATGAATTGCGAGGGACGACGGTGTACGAGCCATTGTACGCCATCCAAGAGGTCGTTTACCTTTCAATAAAATTTCTCGGCGCGAATATTTTTTTCCTAGAAAATCCGAGGGTTCTGGTAAAGATCTGTCTCATTTACGCGTTTTAGGAATACGCTTTGCGAACACCTACCAAGAATTCGAGTTTATCGAATCTTCTAAAGACCAAAGCTATATCTTGGAGGTAATGTCCATGCGTTTTCTTGGACGAACGCGTCACTCAAGCTGGTATCGTATGCTGGCGTTGGTTGGCGCTTTCTTTGTTCTGTCTAATGCTGCATTTTCTCAAGCCACCTCTGGTGTGACGGGCGTCGTGAGTGATTCGACCGGAAAACTTATCCCCGGTGCGACAGTCACTCTTACCGACACAAAAACAGATCGCACCTTAACCACGACAACCAACGATGAAGGTTCGTATTCCTTCTCGAATGTGCAGCCCGGTGATGCGTACAAGCTCACCATCACTGTGCAGGGTTTTCAAACTTACAACCTGACGGCTGTGACGCTCGGCGTTGCGAAGGTCGAGACGTATGACGCGGTGCTTTCCGCAGGTGACGTTTCCGCTACGGTGGAAGTCGTTGCGGCAAGCAGCGGCGATACGCTCAACACGACCGATGCAAGTATCGGAAACGTTATCGACACTCGTCAGCTCAAGGAGCTTCCGATCCAGATCCGTAGTTCGCCTGCGGCCCTTATCGGATTACAACCGGGTGTTGTTGGAAACAACATCGGAACAGGCGCCGCCAACCGCGTTGGATCGGTAACAGGCGCACGCGCCGACCAGGGCAACATCACGATCGACGGCTTTGACGCGAACGACCAGGCAACAGGACAGTTTGCGGCGACGACCGGAAACGCACCGATCGACTCGGTGCAGGAGTTCCGTGCGACGTCGACCAATCCGAACGCCTCGGAAGGTCGAAGCGCCGGCGGTCAGGTACAGATCGTCACAAAGAGCGGTACGAACAATTGGCATGGTTCGCTTCGCGAGTATCACCGCAATGAAGAATTCGCTGCGAATAGCTACTTCGCGAACAGAGCGGGAAGTTACACGCTCCAGGATCAACAACAGAGCGGAGGATTGCTCATCGCGGGGACGCAAAAACAGCCGCGTCCGCATCTGGTTCGCAACCAGTTCGGTGGAAGCATCGGAGGTCCGCTTCCGTTCTTCAATCTGGGTAATCGTGAAGCAGGTGATCCGTACTTCAAGAGCGGAAAAGACAAACTCTTTTTCTTTTTTGATTACGAAGGTCGCCGTGACGCGCAGGGAATCGCCTCGACGAGGGTCGTACCTCTCGATCACTTCCGAAATGGACAGGTCGCTTACATAAACAATGGGACAGGATGTAGTTCGCAAAGTCGCCTTAACACGACGCCGGGCTGTATCACGATCTTGAATCCGGCAGGTGTCGCAGCAATCGATCCGATCCACGTCGGAGCGAACTCGGCATTGCTTAGTTACCTCAACGGCCGTTATCCGCGTGCTAACGACTTCACCCTTGGTGATGGCATTAACACGGGAGGCTTCCGGTTCAATGCGACATCGGCTCGTGAGGACGATACGTACACGGGTAGGGTCGATGCGAACATCAACGACAGCAATCGTCTGTTCGTGCGTCTGAATATTGCAAAGCGAACGCAGGACGACATCGTCAACTCGGTCGCACAGCAGTTCCCCGGCGATCCACGCACCGCCCTTATCGTCGTTGACGATTATCTGCTGGGTGGCGGTTGGAGCTGGGCGATCAGCAATTCCATCTTTAACCAACTGTCGATAGGAAACTCGCATTCCGGTCTCGACTTCCCGAACCTTGTCGATCCGCTCACACCGAATATCTGGACGTTCATGAACACAACGAACGGCGGACAGATCTCGGCGCCCTGGGGCGGAATAGCCGAGCAGAATAGAACGGTCGACACACCGACGATCCGCGACGACGTGACGTGGGGAAGCGGCGGTCATACGTTCGCGTTCGGCGGCTCGTGGAAACCGATCAGGTCGGTCTCGGGTATCCGTAACGACTTCAACTTCGTTACCGTCGGTCTGGGCGGTAACCGTAACGCACTCGGCACGGCAACCCGCCCTGGCGATCTGCTTCAGACCACGACGGCTGTCAACGCGTGGGATCGGGCATTCCCGTTCTCGCTCGGACGCATCGGTTCTGTTCAGACAAACTTCAACTACACGTTTGAAGGACAGGACCTGCCGCTTGCGACGGGTAAACAACGCGACTTCCGTTACAACGAGTACGAGCTGTATTTCCAGGACAACTGGAAGATCACCCCTTCGCTCACTCTCACGCTCGGGTTGCGATGGGCATACTATCAGCCGCCGTATGAAGCAAACGGCTTCCAGACCACGCACGACGTTGATATCGACGAACTCTTCTCGACTCGCGTGGCAAACGGTGCCGCCGGTATCGGCGGTGACTCTGCTGAACCGTTCTTGACGTACGATCTCGCTGGTAAGGCGAATAACCGTCCGGCGTACTACAACGGTGATTGGAACAACTTCGGACCGCGTATCGGGTTTGCTTATTCCCCCTCCTTCGAGGGTGGAGTCGGCAAATGGCTCTTCGGCGAACGCAAGACGTCGATCCGTGGTGGATACAACATTCAGTACGAACGCGTCAGCGGCGCTCTGACGTTTGTCCAGGATCAGGTGTCGTACTTGTTCGACAACACTTCGACCACCGCCTTCGGCGGTCAAGGTGCGAGCAACGTCGACCTTGCCCTCGATCCGAGGTTCACCTCGATCAACAGCCTTCCCGTAGCGAACGTCGCACCGACGATCACGCGGCCGTTTACGCCGTTTGTGGATTCGGGCTTCCCGTTCGGTAACGCTGAAGGTCAGACGAACTACACCATCTCGAATCAGTTCGAGGTGCCCTATTATCATCAGTACAGCATCGGTATTCAGCGCGAACTGCCCTGGAACTTCCTGATCGACGTTTCTTACGTCGGCAGGTTGGGACGTAAGCTGTTCTCGCAGGCTGACGCTGCGCAGATCGTAGACTTCAAGGATCCTGCTTCCGGTCAGACACTGCTTCAGGCGTTCAACCTGCTGCAGAATGAGCTGAATTCGGGAATCGCCCCGGCAGCGGTTACCAATCAACCGTTCTTCGAAAATCAGGGTGCGATCGCGATCGGCGGTGCTTGCGCGGCCGGTCTCGGCACGTCGTGTACTCGGTTCACGGCGGCGAACGTTGGTGCTCTCGTCGCGATCGGCGATGCGTCGGATACCGTTCAGTTTGCTAACGCGGTAGGATATCTTCCGAACAACGTTGGTCTGAGCGGTCAGTTTTCAACGAACGCCTACATCGGCAACTTGGGACGCTCGCGGTATGACGGTCTTTTGATCAGTCTGCAGCGACGTTTCGCACAGGGCCTGCAGTTCGACGTGAACTACACCTATTCCTTCGCAAAGGACAACACCTCAAGCATCTCGAACACAGTGTTCGGTGGTTTGGTTTGTGACCTTCGCGACCTGGATGTTTGTTACGGGCCGTCGGACTTTGATATCCGTCATATGGCAAACGTAAACGGCATCTGGGAGCTTCCGTTCGGACGCGGGAAGTGGCTGTACAGCGATGCGTCGGGTTGGGTCGATCAACTGATCGGGGGCTGGCAGTTGAGCGGTATCTATACCTATCGCTCGGGCCTGCCTTTCAGCACGACGACGGGATCGTTCCCGGTCGGGTTCGTCTTTAATAGCCCGGGTGTGTTCAGCGGTAACAGTTCATTGTTGAGCGGAAACATCGACACCACCGGTACTGCAGTTGGATTTTTTGGCAACACGACCGCAACCAATTCGGTCCTGGATGCATTTACAAATCCCGCCGGCGGTGAGATCGGACAGCGTAACAATATTCGCGGTCCGAGCTACTGGAACGTCGATCTCAGCTTGGCGAAGAACTTCAGGATGCCGTGGGAGGGCCATCGTCTACAGGTCCGCGTCGACGCGTTCAATGCGTTCAACCGGAATGTATTCGCAAACCCTGCCGCGAACATCAACGCTGCTTCGTTTGGTCAGATAACGACCTCGGCGATCGCTCCTCGCGAGCTTCAGTTCGCCATTCGTTACGACTTCTAACCACTTGACACCGATTGTCGTTGAGGCTGTCCGAAAGGGCAGCCTCTTTTTTTTCTCTGCGAGCTTTGCGGGCTCTGCGTGAAGAAACCTCCTCTGCGTGTCTAAGGTGTTTTTTAACGCAGAGCTCGCAGAGCCCGCAGAGAAGATCGCAAAACTTATGTCGCTCAAGTGGGAGCTATGGTATCTTTAACTCCTTAACTGCCAAGCTTTTTATTCAAAAATTCCAACTTTTCCACCGGGAGACGAATCTATGTTCTGGAAAATATTGCTTGTTCTAGGGATACTAGGTATCTTGCTGGGATTTATAGTGGCCGCAGTGTGCGCGGCGTTGCCCTCTTTAACAGACGGCCGGGCAAGCTTTGACGAGACGGTATGGGGCATCGTAGCAGGGATGGTTTTTGCCGGGTTTTCGTTCTTTGTCTTCCTCATCGGTTTGATCTTCGTGATCATCAACCGGCGGAAGAACAAGTCCGTGGTCAGTGGATAAGTTTTGAAACCATTTAAGATCAGAAATATTGAGATAGATCCGCCGCTCATCCTTTCGCCCATGGCGGGGGTGACGGACTACACGTTTCGCCGTTTGATCAAACGTCGCGGTGGTGTCGGTCTTGTTGTATCTGAGTTTATCTCTGTTGAGGGGCTGACTCGTGGTAATCCGAAATCGAAACGTCAGATGCGTTTTGACGAGGAGGAGCGTCCGTTCGCGGTTCAGATCTTTGGCGGTCAGCCCGAACGCATGGTGATGGGCGCCGAGATGGCCGAGGAAGAAGGTGCGGATATCCTCGACGTAAACTGCGGATGCCCGGCTCCGAAAGTCGTAAAGAACGGCGGCGGTTCCGGTCTGCTCAAGGAACCCGCGAGACTTGAGACGATCCTCAAAGCGATCAAGAAGGCGATCAAGATCCCGCTGACGCTAAAAGTTCGAACCGGCTTTTCCGAATCGACGATCAACGTTGTCGATATCGCAAAGATGGCCGAGCAGTGTGGCGTCGAACATATTCAGGTACATGGCCGCACGCGCGATCAGGGTTACAAGGGACTCGCAAACTGGGACCTAATTCGTCAGGTCAAGGAAGCCATCTCGATCCCCGT
Organism: Pyrinomonadaceae bacterium; assembly: GCA_035274235.1. GTDB lineage: Bacteria > Acidobacteriota > Blastocatellia > Pyrinomonadales > Pyrinomonadaceae > OLB17. The sequence goes on along the minus strand of DATEOJ010000460.1, from coordinate 1,434 downwards.
CTCGGGTAACGGCGACATCACGTCGATCGAGTACGGTATGAAGAAGTGGAGCGAGTCGGGAACCAATGGAATTCTGATCGGTCGCGGTGCGATGCAGAATCCGTGGATCTTCCGACAGTTCGCCGACGCGATCGCCGGACGCGAGGTTTACCAGCCAAGTCTGGAAGAAAAGAAGAGCGTCCTTCTTGAATTTTTTGGAATGTGCCGTGAGGAGATGCCCGAGCTTGTCGCACTTGGCAAGATGAAGCAGCTCGCGGGGCAGTTTACGAAAGGCCTCGTCGGCGGAGCGCAGTTTAGGCAGACGCTATATCACTCGCACTCGGCGGACGAGATCCTCGACAACATTACAAAATACTTCAACACGCTTGAGACTGGTTTGCACTATGGCGATGGTTTGGTCGAAGCCGATGAGCCTGTCATCGATTCGTGCGATGCTTTTACTCAAGCAGGTAATGCGTCCGAAGGGCGTTCGGCCTCGGTTTAGTTTTGTAGTTTCTATTCAAGTAACAAAGGAGATACTTGCAATGAAGAGATTTGGTCTGTGCCTAACCGGTACTCTCACAGTTCTATTTCTAGTGGCTTCGTTCGCCTCGGCACAGAAGCTGAAACCCGAAGAGATCATCGCGAAGCATCTGGAGGCGATCGGAACCGCCGAGGCCCGCGCGGCAGTGAAGTCGCAGACGATCGTCGGCGACGCCAAGGTCGTTTTCGTTTCGCAGAAGAATATGGCGGCGCAGGGTCGGGTGGTCATGGCCTCTGCGGGACCGAAGAATTTCTTCGGACTGCAGTTGAACGCGGTTGACTATCCGGGTGAGAAGTTTAGCTTCAACGGCACAAAGACGGCGATCTCGGCTCTGATGAACGGCAAGCGGTCGGTGTTCGGAGACTTTGTCGATGCAAACGAACTCGGTGTTCGCGAAAGCCTCTTCGCCGGTGTGCTTGCTTCGTCGTGGGCGATGAATGACATCGCGTCGAAAAAGGTAAAACTCGGTTCGGGCTCGAAGAAGATCGACGGGAAGGAATACTACACCGTCGACTACAACCCGAAATCCGGTAGCGACTTCGACATCACGCTTTATTTCGAGAAGGATACTTTCCGCCACGCTCGCACCGAATACAAGCGAACGAAGTCGGGCGGCATCGGAAACAATCCGAATCAGTCGAGCCAGATCACGCAGAACGTCTTGAAGGTCGTTGAGACCTACTCGGATTTCCGTGACGAGAAAGGATTGATGATGCCGCACGTCTACAAGCTCAACTACTCCGAGACGGGACAAGGCGGATCGGTCGAGATCGAGTGGGAATACGCGTTGAACGATTTCCAATACAACCAGCCGCTTGACGAGAAGACTTTCGATATCAACGCTAAATAGAAATGAAGTATTGGTTAGCCCGAACGTCGGCGATCGCAGTCGCTCTACTCGCTTTCTCGAT
>DATEOJ010000459.1:0-2632 GCA_035274235.1 Pyrinomonadaceae bacterium | reverse complement strand
GGAGCATCCATTCATCAAGCGTAAGAGTCTCCGCCCTTCGACTCCCATCGATCATCGCTTTATCAAGGGCCGCACCATACGAGGGTGAGAACGTCTTCAGATTATTCGCGATCGTCTTTCGCTTTTGCGCGAATCCGGCGGCTACAAGTTTGCTGAACTCGACCGGCCGGTCGATGACGGTGTCCGTTGGAATAAGTCGGACAACCGAGCTCCATATCTTTGGCGGCGGGTGAAAGGCTCCGGGTGCGACGTCGAAGAGTCGCGTGACGTTGAAATACACTTCGGTCAAAACAGAAAGGTAGCCGCGGTCCTTCGTCCCGGGCTTCGCGGTTATCCGCTCTGCCACTTCCTTCTGAAACATCAGCACGCAATCCGAGAACACGTCGCGGTAATCGAATAGCTTTTGCAGAACGACCGTCGAAATGTTGTAAGGAAGATTCGAGATGAGGCGTAATCTGCCGCCCGACGAGATCTCTCGAAACTCGATCTTGAGAACGTCGTCTTCGATCACCGTAAACGCGCCGGCTTCGGCGAACCTCTCGCGAAGACGGGCGGCAAGGTTATTGTCGAACTCGATAACGTAAACTCGCCCCGCCGACTTCACGAGACCTTCCGTAAGAGCTCCGCGACCCGGTCCGATCTCCAGAACAGCATCGTCCTTCCCGGCGGCAAACGCATCGAGAATTCTATTAACGACGCCTTGATCGACAAGGAAGTTTTGTCCGAGCGACCGCTTCGCAAAAGGTTGTGGACGAGATTTGTTTTGCATTGAGTGACGAACCGTGTCAACGACAAGGAGAGCCTTGTCGGGACAGCTACTTAGAATGACGGCTAGGATACCCCGAACGCTGGCATTTTTCACCAACATGGCTTATAAAGGCGTAGTCAACTTTCCGTTCTTCAGTTTCTCTTTGCGTTTCCACCGCGTGCTTTGATCAGGAGTTAGTTTATGAAATTTCCGTTTCGTAAGGCGCTTCTTCTTATCCTTGCTGTCACGCTGCCTGCGTTTTCAGCTTTCGCACAGGAAGACCCCAATCCGAATTCACCGCAGCCGGTGCTTTTATCCACGAGCGACTCGACACGGGTCCTTGCCGTGAATACTCGCCGTTGGACCGGCAGCGTCCCCGGTTTCGGTACGACTGTCTTCCGACCATCCGGCCAGACCATGGTCACGATCTTTGTGTCGGATCTCGACCTCATGCCCGGCGAAGGCGCGAATGCATTTCGCGTCTACGTGACGCAGCGTAATGGTAAGACGTTCGAGATGCAGGTCGATGACCTCGTGCAAGCGAGTAAGCGAACGCACGCGATCCAATTCCGTCTATTTGACCCGAATGGTTTTCGCGGTCAGCCGGTCGCGGACGGCGATTCGCTGATCTACCTCACGTGGCGTGGATTGAAGAGCAATACCCTTCTCATCGGCCTCGGCTCGACCGGTGGCGGAATCAAGATACCGGCGGAACCCTTGGTGACCGCATCGGCTAGTCCGACAACGGACTACGTTGGCTATCTCTACTCGGGCGACCGAGTGCGTTTCCTCGAACAAGCCGCATTCGGACCTTCAACAGCGCTTGACTCGCGTATTCGAAGGATCGGGATTCGTACGTGGCTCGTAGAGCAATTTGATACGCCGTATCCGACGCTTCCATATCCGAACCCACCGCAGATGCAGACGGCTCCGCCATCCACGTGTTCGGCCGCCACGTTCCCGGCGTGCTTCCGCGAGCACTATACGATGACGCCGCTGCAGGCATGGTTCTTCAAGGAAGCCATGTATGGCAACGCACAGCTCCGTCACCGCATGGCGTGGGCCCTCGGACAGATTTGGGTCACCTCCGGAAATACGATCCAGCAATCGAGTCATGCGATCGCATATCACAGGATCCTCAGCACGCACGCTTTTGGTAACTACCGCAACCTGATGTTCGATGCGACGTTGAGTCCGACAATGGGGCAATACCTCGACATGGTCCGAAGCACGAAGCTCAATCCAAACGAGAACTATCCGCGCGAGATAATGCAGCTGTTCTCGATAGGATTGTTCATGCTAAATCCGGACGGCACTCGTCAGGTTGACCAGCAGGGACAGCCGATCCCGACATACACTCAGGAGGACGTCAATAATTTTTCGAAGGTTTTTACAGGTTGGACGTTCTGCAATCAGACATGTCCCAACTCGGGTCTTGGAATTAACAACTACAAAGACCCGATGCTTCTGACTCCTGCGAATCACGACCTTTCTTCAAAGACACTTCTAAATTACCCAGGCGCGCAAAACACCGTCATCCCGGCGTGTGCTAGCTGCTCGACACCCGAGCAGATAACGACGTACGCGAACGCCTCGCTCAACCAGGCGTTGGACAATCTCTTTAATCATCCGAACGTCGGACCATTTATCAGCAAGCTGCTGATCCAGCATTTGGTCACGAGCGATCCTGCTCCGGCGTATGTCGAGCGTGTCGCGGCGGTGTTCAATGACAACGGAGCGGGAGTTCGTGGTGACCTCAAGGCTGTCACGCGTGCGATCCTGCTCGACCCCGAGGCACGCGGAAACATCAAGACCGCCCCGAGGTTCGGCAAACTTCGCGAACCGGTTCAGTTGTTCACGAACCTGGCTCGAATATTTCCGGCC
>DATEOJ010000458.1:0-7839 GCA_035274235.1 Pyrinomonadaceae bacterium | reverse complement strand
CGTACCTCATCGAGGGCGAGGTCGGGCGCGGAGGAATGGGGGCGGTCTACAAGGCGGTTCGTTCCGACGAGCATTTTGAAAAGCGCGTCGCGATCAAGCTCATCAAACGTGGGTTCGATACCGACGACATCATCCGGCGATTCCGCCACGAACGCCAGATTCTTGCCGCGCTCGACCATCCAAACATCACTCGACTTCTCGACGGCGGTGCGACCGACGACGGCTTGCCATATCTCGTCATGGATTTTGTCGAAGGGCTCCCGCTTGTGAAGTATTGTCAGGAAAAACGCCTTTCGGTAACTGACCGGCTGAAGCTTTTTCTCAATGTCTGCTCGGCCGTCACATACGCACATCGGAATCTCGTTATCCATCGCGACATCAAACCGTCAAACATAATCGTCACGCGGGAGGGAGTGCCAAAGCTTCTCGACTTTGGAATCGCAAAGCTAACGGCGCCCGATTCAAGCGAGACCCTCGGACGGAGCGCGACGCAGTTGATGACACCCGAATACGCGAGTCCGGAGCAGGTCCTGGGTCTTCCTGTTTCGACCGCGGCCGATATCTATTCGCTCGGCGTCGTGCTTTACGAACTTCTCACCGGCCGGCGACCGTTCAAGGTGAAAGGGCGAAACCCGATCGAGTTGACGCGAATAATCACCGACTCGACGCCTGCAAAACCGAGTCTCGTCGTGACCGAGGGACGACGTGTAAGCGGTGAGCGGTCTCTGATCAGCAGCCAGCTGCGCGGCGATCTCGACAACATCATCCTAATGGCGATCCGCAAAGAGGCGGAGCGGCGTTACTCATCGGTCGAACAATTTGCCGCCGACATTCAGCGGCACTTAAAGGGAATGCCGGTTGCCGCCCGACAGGACACGCTTGGCTATCGGACATCGAAGTTTATCCAACGCCATACGACGGCCGTCGCCGCGGGTGCGGGGTTAGTACTCGCGCTTGCCGGAGGTTTGGCAGCGACAAGGCGCCAAGCGAGGATCGCGCGTAGTCAGCGCGACAAGGCAGAGCGCGTAAATCAGTTTCTTCAGAAGATGCTGGCGTCGGCTGATCCGCGGGCAGAAGGAAAAGACATAAAGGTCACTGACGTACTGCGCCTCGCCGGGGAGAGCTTGGGATCGGACTTCGTTGGACAGCCTGACGTCTCCGCCGATCTCGACAACACCCTAGGCTTGACCTATCTAAGCCTCGGGCAGTTTGAGTCGGCGGAACTCCACCTCCGTCGAGCACTCGATACCCGACTCGCTATCTTTCCACGAAGGAGTCCGGAAGTAGCGAACAGCATGAGCAACTACGGCAAACTGCTCGTCGAGAAAGGTGACCTTGACGAGGCCGAGAGTTTGTTTCGCCATGCACGTCACACTTTTCGCGGCGAACGTCGTAGTTATGATCGCGACCTGCAGCTCGCGAGAGTGACAGAGAACCTTGCATATCTTGCCGGGCTGAACGCGCGATACGAAGAGTCGATCGAGCTTTACGAGGAAGTGCTGAATATCCTTCGTTATGCGATCGGCGAAAACGATCCTGAAGTCGCGCGGATCATGGGCAAGCTCGGCAACGTCCTGACCGTAATGGACAATCGCGAGCAGGCTGAGCCGTTGCAGCGGCGTGCGGTCGAGATCCTTAGTGCGATACACGAACCCGGACATCCGGATGTTGCGTCCGCGACGTTCAATCTTGTGGGAGCGATCTACGCGAAGAAACCGGACGAGGCCGAGCGATTAGCTCGGCAGTCGTTGGACACTTGTCGGCGGATTCTCGGTGAGGAACACGTTGACACGGTCTGGGCGCTCTACAATCTTGCGTATGTGCTGATCAATCGCGAACGCTACTCCGAGGCAGAGAGATATGTCCGTGAAGCGTTGGAGCGACGCGACGCGAATTTTCCGGACAAGCATCCGGTGATCGGAAGTTGTTTACTTCTCCTCGGCCGCACTCTGATGGCGCAGGGGCATTTGCGCGAAGCGGATTCCGCATTTCAGGAATGTCTGGCGTTGCGCCAGTCGACAATGCCTGCGGGGCATTGGTTGATCGCTACGACGATGACGTTTATCGGCGAGTGTCTCGTCTATCTCGGCGACCGCCAACGCGGTATTGAGATCATCGGCGAGAACTGCGAACACCTTGTTCAAAAACTTGGGCGTGCGCACGAGCAGACGCGTCTGGCGTGTGACAGGTTAGAAAGAGTGGGGCGGTGGAGAAGAGAGCGGGGGAACTGACACACGCTAGTCTTCGTCGATGGACGGTAATAGACACGCCACGCTAACCACGTTAGCAGGTCCGGAAGGGTTCCTCTGCTCCCGCTATAATATTCCCGAACTTCAACCACGGCCTGTAAATGTGATAGCGGGAGCAGAGGTACCCTTCCGGACCTGCGAATGTTGCACGACTCGAGACTTAGTTGACTTCTCTACTGACGCGTCAGATTCCAAGTGTAAGTCGTCTCACTTCCATCCTCTCCGCGAACCGTTACCGATCCTTTGACCAACGTCTCTCCCGGCGTTATCGAGAACGAAAATGAAAAGTTGCCGCCGAGCGGTGACGCATTGTCATCGCTCGTTTCGGTTGTGTTGACCCGGTCGTGTTCGGAGCAGGGGGACGTATGAACGTTCTTGTATACCGTGATCGCATCGACGGGCGGCAGGTCGAAGGTTATCGTTCCGGCGGTTGCACTGGCCTCGATGTAGGCCCGCGTCTCCTTTGCATAGTCTGCGGTAGTCGTGTTTGTACGCGCGATCTCTTTTGGACCTTTGTAAGGAACTGCATTCGGCCCGCAATATCCCTCGTCGACCTTATAGCGATCGTATTCGTGATCCACCGTCTGTTGAATACCCAAAACGCGCGCGATATAAGCGTTCGTAGCCGAGACGTTGCGGTCGAGGCGACCGTCGATCTCGAGTTGCACACTTGTTTTCGTCTCAGTGTACCCGCCGAACTCGGCGAGATTTGCACCCGAGCGCTTTTCGCGTTCGTCATGTTGTTTGCGTTCAACTTTTATTGTGCCCCTCCATTTCCCGCCGGTATCGTCGTCTTCTTTTTCTTTCTTCAGCTGAAACTCGATCTCGCCTTTACCGATCCCGCGTTTCGAGATCGATTCGGCGAAGAACGTCGCACCGCTGTTTCCGGATTGCGTGAGAGTGAATGTCGCACCGGGCGTGCCTGACTGTTCGGCCGGTGTTACATCGGCGTAGGAAGCCTCTCCCTTTAGCTCCGCCCTCACTTTGCTTCTGTCGTGCAGATGCACCGTTTCAGCCGCGACCGCGATTTCTTCGCCCGGCTCTAGTATCGTCTTCGGCGCATCGCACAGGACTTCGAGGCAACCGTAGTTTCGCCAATTGCGCTGAGCCGATTCGTACATATCGTTTGCTGAATTCCATATCGCGGGGATCATCTTGCCTGTCGATTCTGCGATAGCCTTCTGATCGGCGGCCGACATCTTCGTCAAAAAATCACCGCCGACTTTTCCCATCTTCTCCGGCGTGCGTTGCCCGCCGTATTTGCCGTCGCTGACCTCGATCGTGTTGCCGGGGATGTCGAAATGGATTCCGTACCGGCCGTCTTTGATCTTCAGCTCCTTTACGAGCTTCCGTTCCAGCGCGCTTTCACCACCGGAAGACGTGAGGTAAGCATCGGCTTCGAAATCGTAATGTTTCAGTTGGGCCTGATCGTCTACGACGCCCTTCATCCTCGCCGTGATATCGAAGTCGCTGACTGTGGATGAGCTCTCGCCATTTTCCGTAAACGTCGTTTTCGCGACTACCTTCGTTTTACCGGTGCCGGCTGTTACGCCTTCGACGTCCGGGCACGCGGCGACCTCCGCTCCCCATTCCATCGATATCTCCTGACGAAAGATCTTGCCTTCAGGTTTCGAGACGGCTTCGATGATCTGCACTTGCTTGATGTAGACGCCGAAGGTTTTGCCGTCCTTTATATATCGCGTCTCGGCCTTCTGAGTTCGCGTGCCTTTCGCGTCTTTCGTCTCGAATGACTTCTTCTCCGTCCCCTCAGCTTTTATCTCTTTATCGGTCTCGGTCATCTTGATGTCCGGTTTTTCGTCTTGAGAGAAAAGCGGCTGAAAGCCGGACGCGACCTGACGCCAATCGAAACGTGACGGAACACCGACAAAGCCAGTCCGACGGGACCTCGGACGCTTAACTGGGGTCTTTTTGGTTTCAGGTACGACGGTCGTGGGCGAGCGCTTACGCTCACGGCGTTTCTCGATCTCGGAGTTTAGAACTTCCTCGGTTCGACGACCGGCCGCACTTTTTACAGTGAGCAGCAACTCTTCACTACCCTCGCTCAGAGCGGCCGCGGCCTCCGTCGCATCGCTGCCAAAGACGTTCTCGAGTTGTGCAGCCAGACTTTCCTGACTCGCTTGCGAATGCAGGACAGCGACGAGACGTGTGATGTCGACGTCTGGATCGACAACAATGTCAATCGATTCGACTGGCCGTTGAGCACAAACTGAAATTGTATGGCAGACAAAGCTCGCGACGACGAGCGCGGCTGTAAGGATCGTTTTGGTTTGCATCGACTTGTGAGTTTTCGAAAAGACGGTTACTTGTCTCACGCGTAGTCGGGGCGGGAAACGTATCAGGAAAAAAAAGCCTCGCAGATTTGCGAGGCTCGTAGGGCTATTTGTTCAAGATCCGATCACGTCATGCTGATCGATTTCGCGTCGCCGTACAGTCGCTTAAACTCGTCTCGGCCAAATGCGCGATCCAGCCACATGTTTGTCAGCTTCTCCTGAATGCTGTTCGCCTTCAATCGCTCGTTCAAATTCTTGAAGTCGACGAAGTCGAGATGCTGATCCTGGTTGAAGCATGAGAAGACGAAGAACTCTTCGCCCGTATGCGGATTGACGTGCCGCTGCAGACACTGTGCGCAGACTTCCTTCATCATGCATTGCATCGGCGAGTTGATCGAACCGATCGCCGTGTGCTGCGGGTTGAGAAACGGTTTTAGCGACGAGTGACGCGCTTCGCGGACGCCGTTCATCATGCGGTCGGAACCGATCGCGATGATGCGGTGAACGTCCTTCATATCGACCTTCGTATCACCGAGCTTGCCTTCCGCGTAAGCGACCATCGCTTGAACTATGTTGCCGCGGAAGTGCGAATCCTGTGGACGTGCCGGCGGTATCTCGTCGCCATAGTCGGTCGCCCACACAATTTGATCGGTCGCATTCTCGATCTCCTCGCGTTTGAAAAGATCGATCCCGTTCTTGTACCCGGCGAAGTAGAGCACGTGATTGTTTCTGGCTCGAAGTGCACGTGCGATCGAGAACAGAACCGCGTTACCGAGACCGCCGCCCGCGAGCAATACATTTTCGTTCTCAGGGATCTCGGTCGGCGTGCCGGTCGGACCCATGACGAGAACTTCCTCGCCGATCTTCAACAGTGAGCACAGCCGCGACGAGGTTCCCATCTCGAGAACGATCATCGACAACAGTCCTTTTTCTTCATCGACCCACGCACCCGTCAAGGCGAGTCCTTCCATCATCAGACGTACACCGTCGACAACCGGAGCCGCAGTCTCAAAGTTTTGCAGTCGATAGAATTGTCCCGGCTCGAACTTGCGGGCCTGTAGCGGCGCTTTGACGACGACATCGACGATCGTCGGCGTCAGCCTTTCGACCTTGACGACATACGCGCGGAGTTGGTCGTCGAGTGTGTCGATGAGCTTTTCAAAAGGATCGGACGACAAACTTGTGTTTGTCGGTGATCCGACAGTGTTCGACAAACTAAAGTTTGTCGTCCGGTCGAACAACTCGGCGACGTGCTTGTAGCCATGTTTCGCTGACGCCATCGCTTTCACGACGTTGCCGGCATACTTCGGATGATTGTCGCCGTAGTAAGAAATGAACTTGCCGTCGTGTTCGTACGAGGTGAAGAACCCGGTCTCACCCTTCGCACATTCGACGAGTTTCAATTTTCCGTCGACGTCTTTCTCGAGACGAAACGGCTGGAAGAACTGTCGCCATTCGTCGAGCTTGAACGTACCAGGTTTTTCTTTTTCGTAGATAACGTTCGGCGATGTTCCTGCAGCGACGCAGACTGTCCGCGCAGGAAACTCGACCATCTCACCGGTCTTGTCGAAGTTGCCCGTATCGGCATCGTAGTTCAGTCGCTCAAAGATCAGAGCCTTTACAGCGTTGAACTGATCCGGCACCGCCTCTGCGGGATTCATGCACTCGACAAAATCGATCCCTTCCTCGAGCGCCTTCTGAACCTCTTCGTGGTTCAGACGATAAGCCGGCGAATCCTGCAAACGCTTTCGGTAGATCAGCGACACACCGCCCCAGCTCTGTACAAGAGAAACGAAGTTTGGCTCCTCGCCCGCGTCCGCGGCTCGTTCGCGCTCGGCGCGGATCGCACGACCGTGTTCCAGAAATTCCGGAAGCGTCATCAACTCTTCCGGATCGAACTGTTTCATCACCGCTTCTTCACCAAATTCCGCGACGACCTGCTCGTACTTCGCGAGCATCTTTTCGACTTGGACCGGATAGTAAGCGAACAACTCCGTCGCCGTGTCGATGCCGGTAAGACCGCCACCGATGACGACAGCGGGGAGTCGTACCTGGAGATTCGAGAGCGTGTCCTTCTTGAACGCACCGGTGAGTTGGAGCGCCATCAGGAAATCGGAGGCCTGACGAATACCGCGGATGAGGTTGTTCTTCATCGGAACGATCGTCGGACGTCCCGCGCCGGTCGCGATCGCGATGTGATCGAAACCGAAATTCCATGCGTCCTCGATCGTCAGCGTTCCACCGAACCTGATACCGCCGTACGCACGGAAGCGCTCGCGACGCATCAGAAGCAGCTGCATCATCGTCAGGAAGTTCTTATCCCAACGGACGGTGATGCCGTATTCCGAAACCCCGCCGAAGCCGGAGAGAATTCGTTCGTCGAGCTGTTCGGTGATCTCGCTGATGTCGCGGATCGGTTTCGGCGTGTGTTTGCCGAGATCACCCGTCCACTCTTTCGGAAGTGGTTCGATCTTCAAGCCGTCGACCCCAACGACTCCAAAACCTTCGTTGAGCAAATATTGCGCGAGCGTGTATCCCGCCGGTCCGAGACCGACGACGAGAACATTCTTGCCGTTGTACGGCAGTGCGTACGGACGCTGTGCGTTTAAGGGATTCCAACGCGTTAGCAGACTATAGATCTCGAAACCGAAGGGAAGATCGAGAACGTCGGTCAGCGTGTGCGTCTCGGCGAGCGGAATGTTGACCGGCTCCTGCTTTTGAAAGATGCAGCCCTTCATGCAGTCGTTACAGATTCGATGACCGGTGCCTGCGCACATCGGGTTATCGATCGTCACGAGCGCGAGCGAGCCGATCGGATCGCCCTGCTTTTTCAGCATGTGCATCTCCGATATCTTCTCGTCGAGCGGACAACCTTCGGTCTTGATCCCGAGCGGATTACGTTTTACCGAACCATCCTTCTCATGGAGACCGGTCGAGCACGCATCTTTGTCGCGCTCGTGGCAGATCATGCAGTAGTCGATTTCGTAAAGCGAGTCGCGCATCGTTCCGCGATCATCCGTGAGTTTGAAACCGTCACGACGCCGCAGCTCGCCATCGAGACCACGCATGATGTTCTGGTTCTTTGGAACGGGGTGGATCAAGTGGACGAGGTTCTGATAATCCAGTGCATGCGGAACCTTGAATGCTTTCCAACGCTTTTCCTTCTTGTAAAACTCGGCGGCTGACCATGCCTCGAGGATCTTCAGCGCGGCTTTTACCTGCGCCAGGTCGCCGGTCGCATCGACCTCGACAACAAACTGCGAAAGGACCGTCCCATACGCCTTGTCCTTTAGCTTGTC
>DATEOJ010000457.1:0-9602 GCA_035274235.1 Pyrinomonadaceae bacterium | reverse complement strand
CCCACCAGGAACGCGTTCGAGCGCACGCATCACGGCGACAGAGAATATGAAGAAAGCACCGGCGATGAGGCCGGTGCCGAGGGCGGATAAGAAGGTGAGAATAAAGCCGATCTTGTCCATAAAGGTTCGTCCCCGAAGGCGACAACTGATCCACTTACTTCTTTCTTATCGAATCCCAAAAATCCTTCGTCTGCTCGATGTAATTCGCGTTCTTCGCTTCGGTCGCCCACGCGTTGGCGTCTGCAACTACTTTTAGCGCATCGTCGGTCTTCCCTGACTTCGCGAGTATCTTTGCACGGAGCAAACCGTATCGCGCATTCTTCGGGCTCTTATCCATCGCGGTAGCTATCCAACCATCGGCCTTAGAGAGGTCTTTGTTGTTGTGAAGATAATACTCAGCGGCGAGAAACAAACTCCCGTGGCTCATGCCGGTCGGCGCCGCGAGAAGGTCGGTGATCTGTTTGTCGACCAATGCGTCGACATCGAAATCGATCTTGAATTTTATCTCGGTGTTCTCCCACGCCACGATGGCGTTGGTAGAGCTAGCGGTGACATCACCAAAACCGATCGTGAAAGTTTCGACAAAGCTCGACGTCTTTACCGGCTTCGCCTTGAAACGAAACGCATCCTCCGCCGGCTTGTAGACATCACCCGCGATCGAGCGGTGTTTCGTGTTCGTGTGAATAATGACCGTCCATTCCTTCTCGCCCGGAATTGTGTAAAGAGCGTAGGTACCCGCCTTGAGCGGATTTCCGTCGATCTTTACATCCTCGGTAAAAGTTAACTTCGTCGAGGCGTTCGCTCCTGTACGCCAGACTTCATTGAACGGCACCAGATCTCCGAACACCTTGCGACCCTTCGTACTCGGACGCGAGTAGCTGAGCTTTACTTGCGTAAGTCCGACCTCTTGCGAGATCTCGGTGATCGGACTGAGAGTCGGAACCTTTAGTTCCTGCTGGGCATGCACAAACAATGAGGAGAGAAACACGATCGCGAATAGTAATGATAGTTTCATAGGATGGTCGTCATTTTTTCTTCAGTGGATAGTGACAGGTGACAAGTGGATAGTACTGACGTGAACTATCCACTTGTCACTTGTCACTATCCACTGAAGATATAAGTAAAGGCCTACTCTTTATACCGCCGCCCTCAACACGAGGCTCTCGGAGTCCCAACCGGCGCGTTTTGCACCGGCTTGATACGCACTCTCTAGAAACTCGAGAACGGTCGCTCGCGGATCGTCGAGACTTCGCACATCTTCATACATCAGCAATGCGAGATGTGCGCCATTTGACTCCTGCCACTTTGCCGACGCCGGTGTCAGCGGTTCGTCTGCGAGTCCGGCTGGTTCCGGTGACGCGTACGCGTAAAACGCGGGGGCCGGTACATTGTCATCACCGAACCAGAATCCAAAACTGATCACTTCATGCGAGTATGCTTCACGCTCAACGCGATTCGCACCGTCGCGGACCGGAGCGGATTTTCCCGAGAACCGCGTCAGTGCGATGTCGAAGCTGTGCCAGAACATGTGCACCGGTGTCGACTTGCCGAGAAATCGTCCACGGAATTCCTGGAGGATGTCGTCGACCGCAACCTGAATCTGATGGAACCTCTCGACGTACTTTTTGTCATAGGACTTGTTCACGGTATCTTCCGCGAACGGAGTCGTCGACGGGGCTTCGTACGGGATCGCGCGGATCTTCGGCTCGATGCCAAGCTTTGCAAGATTCGAAAAAAGACTGCTGTAAAAGTCGGCGACGGAAAGTCCGTCGTAAAGCGCGAAGTCTTCGATACGACCGTCGCTGGTGTAGATCTTCAACTCGTGGTCGCGAAAGTCGAACTCGATCTCAAAATTCCCTCCGAGGTAAGGAATGGGCCGTGTCGTTAAACCGCGCGGTGAGACATACAACGGAACGTGCCACCAATGATTCAACCGCGGATGCATCGCCAGACGGATCTTACCGACGATCTGCGCATAAAGGTGAAGTGTGTTCTTTGTCGACCGCCATTCGTCAAGCGGCATCTCTGGAAAAGAGTTACTCATGATGAACCATTTGTCCGTTTGTTTCGTCGTTTGGTGGTCGACTCAAAAGCTAACCACGAATCACACGAAACACCACTAAGCAACACGAAACGTCTTACGGTGTTTTGGGAAGCGTTTCAAAAAACAGATCATCGGGGTAACAGTAACCCCAATCTTCGCCAGGTTCGAAAGACTTGATGATCGGATGCTGAGTTGCGTGATAGTGTTTCGTCGCGTGACGGTTCGGCGAGTTATCGCAGCAGCCGACGTGACCACAGATCTCGCAAAGCCTCAGATGGACCCAACGGCCGCCGATCTTCAAACAATCTTCACATCCGTCAGCGCTGGGCGTGACCGGAACGATCTCTGACAAGTGAGCACAACTTTGCATAGTGTTTCTAAATCTTACGTCCGCATAACTCTTTCGACAAACGGAGGGTACCGGCTGCGGGAGCGGGTGGTTCGGGACTGGGAATAAAAGAATGTGCGGGTAGGTTAGCGCCACACCACCCGCTCACGCAGGCGGTACTGCCTCTGGTTGTTGACTTCCATTCCATGCGGCCACAATTTACGTCGCAAGCGAGACGCTTGCGCCCCAGTTAGTGACATCGTTCGCGCGATTCGCTCATCGCTTCGGCGATCGTGTCGTCAAGTTGCTTCGCATCCGTCAGGACAAGCATGTGAGAGATTCGCGGCATCGGCCCTGTCAGCTTTGCTTTCTCGATCTTGTCATCGAACGGCCGGTCGCCGAGGTCGAATCCTATCCGCAGTTCCTTCGCTTTGATATTCACCGCCGCGAACTCTCTGTTCTCGAGGATCGATACATAAGTCTTCTTTGGAAGCACCGAAGCGTTTGGAAAATTCTTCTTCACGAATTCGATAAACGCATCGAACAGTCCGCGCATTTCAGCAGCCTTCGCAAACTGATTCTCAAGTAGGTCACCCGTGCTTTGGTAGACCGGCTTGCCGCCGTTCGCGTGTATTCCGGCGAGAAGCGATGCGTCCATGTGTCCGAAGCCGTGCTCTGCTTTCAACCACGCGATCACCTCGTTTCGTTTCTTGCTCGGACTGGCGTCGATGATCGTCATCCACGCCCCGAGGTCCTTGCCCGTTTCCTTCGAGAGTCCATCCATGAACTCCTTCTCAAATTCGCCTGATGTTTTTTGTGACATGCTAATTTGCCTCCAGCGTTTTTGCCACAGAGCACACAGAGAGACTTCCACCCCTTGCAAGTTACCGGTAGAACCTCTGGGTGCTCTGTGGCAAAAACCGTTCTATCTCCAAATCCCGAGGATGAATCCGATCACCGCGAAGTAGACGATGATGTAACCGCAGTTGATCGCGATGTACTTCAATGATCGCTGCTCAAAGAGTGCGATGACGATGAACATTGCAACGACCCAACCGACACCGGTGAGCAGACCTGCGATCACGCCCCATTGCCAGGTCGTTCCCGGAGCGGCGAGGAAGAATGCGAGGTTGTATGACATGAGCCAGGCGAGTAGGAACGTTAGTCCGAAAGTCTTCGCTGGATTGAATTGAGCGAGCTGTTCGTCGGTGAGACCGTTCTCGCGTTGCCATGCTTTCGCAAACAATATCGGCGACCACCAAAGTGCGCCGATGACTAAACTCATCACGGCGCACACGAAGACAGCGATGTGATTGATATAGAAGTTTTCCATACGGCGTGAGGATAGCCGCGAGGGAAGTAGCGTGTATTGGAAAAAATTTACCTCCGAGGTGTGTTTTAACGCAGAGATCGCGGAGCACGCAGAGGCGAAAGAATAGCCTCCGCGATCTCTGCGTTAAAAATTAGCCAACGGGAATATAGTTTTGATAATTCGTATGGATCTGCGCGTATTGCTCGGGGGTGAAGCCGGAGAAATGTTTGAAGTCGTGGATAAAGTGGGCCTGATCGTAGAAGCCGCACGACAATGCGATCTCGCCCCAGTCGATGTCGGTCGTCGCGTCGATCGTTCGGACCGCTTTCTGAAAACGCATGATCTTCAAATACGCTTTTGGAGTGACTCCGACCTGCTTCCGAAACATATCGGCGAAGTGTTTTTGCGAGTAACCGATCTTCTCGTTCATCCGCCCGATACTCAGACCGTCCGGTCGAGCCATCATCTCGCCCACCGCGAATGACACGCACGGGTTCGGCTTTAACCTCGAACCGAACTGCGCCAGAAGGAATGCCTCGAGACAACGAAATCGCGTGTCGATGTCTTTTATCTCGACAAGTCGCTCACGCAACTCGCCGAAATCGGTTCCCCAAACCAGATCCGCATCGACGACACAGTCCGAGATCTCCGACATCGGGAAAGGAAAAAATGCCGACGCCATTCCTTTCTTAAACGAGACGACCATCATCGTCGCGCCATTTCCCGACGGGATCGTGATCGGCTCGGTTCGGACGCCCGATGTCCAGACGCGATGACAAGCCTGAATCTCTTTTAACGTGTCGTTGTCGTAGACGTGCTGCGGTGTGTCGTGGAAGTCGATGAGGATCTCGGTGTCGCCATTCGGCAGAAACCGATCGACGGTGTGACCGTGTTCGGCGCGCTCGAAATAGATGAATGCTTCAATGAACTGATCGAGTGGATATCGCGGGATGTGGATCCGAAAGATCATCCGAGTTCCGCCAACACCTTCGAATAGTCGCCGCCACGCACGACAGGTGAAAAGGAAACGTCGCCGTTGTATTCGTAGATCCAGGTTTCGAGAGTTTTTCCGTTGTCGAGAGTGACTGGCGCTCGCTTTCGCAGATAAAGACTTTTTTCAGGATTGTCCGGCCTGAACTCTTCGTAGGCATCCAGGGATTTGATCACCTGTTTATTGGTTGGGAGCCGGTACACACGACCGCGTACCTTACTGCGTACGCGTCTGCTCAATTTCGCTCCAGGGTACTCGCCAAGATCGTAGAGCTTGCCGTAGACGTAACCTCGACCGATGAACTTTAATTTGCTCACTGCAGGAGCAATCTCGGTAGGCGCGATGTCAGGAGCGAGTGTGCCGTAGATGAAGATGTAGTCACTCATTTCCAGCTTGCTAATAGACGTTCCAGGTTTTCGTACCCATTCTCGCGGACGAAGTTTGTAACCCTCGGATGTCGGTTCAGACACCGCAGATAATAATCGAACAACGCTTTGATCTCATTGCGTCGAAGTTGACCCTTGGTCTCGAGAAAGCTAACAAACTCAAAAAAGTTCAAGTAGTCGGTGAAATCTGCCGGACATCTCAGGACCAGATTCGTAACGTCTCCGTTATCTGCGTCGTCGTCCAGAGTATCACGTATGTGTTTAAGCTCCTTTTTCTCGAAAAACTTCTCGTATAGCGCAAGAGCCCATTTGGCGCGCTCAAGTTTTGAATTGCGGACGTAGACGACGAGAGCGGTGAGTGCTGTGAGAAAGGTTCCAACGGCGGCGATCATAGCAACGATGTTTGGGAGTTCCATGTCGCATTTAGTCTCCTGAGCTTAGCTCTATTTCCTTTATCTTATCGACTCGCTTCGCATGACGTCCGCCTTCGAAACTGGCGTCGAACCATGCCTTGAGCACATTCGCCGCTTCCTCGTCCGACATAAATCTCGCCGGCAGAGAAAGGATGTTCGCGTCGTTATGCTCTCGAGCAAGTCGCGCGATATCCGGATTCCATGCGACGGCGGCGCGAGCGCCTTTTACCTTGTTCGCGGCTATCGCCATCCCGGTACCGGAACCGCAGACGAGCAGGCCTTGTTCGACATCTCCGTGGGCCACAGCCTCTGCAACTTTCTTTGCATAATCCGGATAATCGACCGAGTCGGTCGAGGTCGTCCCCATATCGACATACTCAACTCCGAGGCCGTCGAGTGTCCGCTTGATCTTCTCTTTCTCTTCAAACCCCGCGTGATCTGCACCGATTGCGATTTTGGTCATAAGCTGCGGACGACAAACTTCAGTTTGTCGATGATTCCTTGTCTGATTAACAAACTAAAGTTTGTTTTCCGGTTCCCCCTCATCTTAGCCCCGTTCAGTGCATCGATGAAATCGCGGACAGCTAATTGTTTGTCGTAATTCTCTAATCGAATTATAATTTTGGACGGGAATCCGCCCCTTAATGTCAGCAATAATCAACACGGCAAAATTACTGGGATTGACGCTTCTGCTTGCGGGCGCCGTGGCCGCTCAGGACTTCCTACCCGAACTAGTCAAACGAATTAAGCCATCCTCAGTCGCGGTCGAGACCTTCGATAGCAAGGGAAACACGATCTCCCGCGGAAGCGGATTCTTTATCGCGCCGGACCGTATAGTCACCAATCGTCATGTGATCGAGCGCTCGAGCCGGGTCGAGGTACATCTGATCGATGGCAAGAAGTTTGTCGTAAAGGGCGTCCTCGCGGTCGATGGAGAGGGCGATCTCGCGATGCTACAGGTCGATGTCCCGCGTCAGTTTGCGTTTCCGTTGCCGATCGTTCGCACGGTCCCTCAGGAGGGCGAGTCGATCGTAGTCGTCGGAAATCCATTTGGACTCGAAGGCAGCGTTTCGAATGGGATCGTCTCCGCGGTGCGAGAGATCTCGGGTTACGGTCGCATCATCCAGATAACCGCACCGATCTCGCCGGGGTCGTCCGGTTCGCCGGTCGTGAACATGTCGGGTCAGGTGATCGGCATCGCGACCTTGCAGGCAGCGGAAGGGCAGAGTCTCAATTTCGCGATCCCGTCGGAACGCATTCTCTCTTTGAAGGTAAGCGATCTACAGACGGTCTCGTCGCTCACCGCAGATACGCAACGCAGCAAAAGGTCTTCGGCCGAGCGTTACTATTCGCAGGGAGTCGCGCAGCTTTCGCGCGACGACTACTCGCGAGCGATCGGATTCTTTGAGCGTGCCGTTGAGCTGGATTCGAATTATCCGGAGGCCTGGTATCAAGCGGGATTCTCTTACGGTATGCTCGGTCGTCCTCAAGATGCGTTAAAGGCGTCGAAGCAAGCTGCGCGTCTGCGGCCTGATTGGACGGAAGCGTGGGTGAATATCGGAGCGTCAAGCTACGCTCTCGGTCAATACAAAGACGCGGTCGATGCTTACAAGACTGCGCTTCGCCTCGACGATTCGGCAGACGTCCAATACTCGCTCGGTCTTACGCTCGGGAAACTAAATAGAACGGATGAAGAGATCCTCGCCTATAAGCGTGCGATCACCATCAAGCCCGACCACGCCAACTCGCTTGAACGACTCGGAGCCGCATACTTCAAGATGAAGCGTTGGACCGAGTCGGCCGCGGCGTATGATCAGTTGAAAACGTATCGACCCGATGCGAAGACTTACAACGCGCTCGGAGAGAGTTTGTTTGAGCTGAATAAGCCGGACGATAGTCTGCAGGCGTTCAACTCGGCGCTTGGTTACGATCCGGAATTCGACAAGGCCCGGTTCAATTTGGGCCGGACGTATCTGAAACTCGGCAATCCCGACATGGCGCGAGTGCAGTACGAGATCCTCCGCAACGCACGTTCTGATTGGGCCGATAGGTTGTTAGTGATGATCGAGCCTTGACTGGAACTTCCTCTTGCTCCGTTAGGAGCGACATGTTTGTAGAATTGGTTGAAGGAAAGTTGAACGCTCCGTAGGAGCGAAATATTTCGATGCCGCACCTACGGAGCGGGTCTTTCGAGATGCGACGATTCTACAAGCATTTGACACCTACGGTGCCGCTTACTTCGCTAACTCGCCTTCCGATTTATCAAACTCGCCACGAATCCCGCACCGAATCCGTTGTCGATGTTCACGACCGTCACATTCGACGCACATGAGTTGAGCATTCCCAACAATGCCGCGACACCGCCGAACGACGCACCGTAACCGATACTCGTCGGGACCGCGATAACCGGCACCGCTACAAGACCGCCCACCACCGACGGCAACGCTCCTTCCATACCTGCAACGACGATCACGACGCGCGAATTCTGAAGTAACTCGCGCTCGGCAAGAATTCGATGAATGCCTGCGACACCGGCGTCCCAAACTCGCTTGACGCGATTGCCCATCACCTCCGCCGTCAAAGCGGCTTCTTCAGCGATGGGAATGTCGCTCGTCCCGGCAGTGACGACGGTGATCTCTCCGCTACCGAGTTCCATCTTGTCGCGGAAGACGCGGATCACGCGTGCGGACTCATGCCATTCGGCCTCGGTGTAGATATTTCGGATGTCGCCATAGACGTCCTCGTTTGTTCGAGTGATTAGTAGGTTCGGGCGCTTGGCCAGAAGTTTCTCGAAGATCGCGCAGATCTGCATCGACGTCTTACCTTCTCCGAATATCACTTCGGGAAATCCCTGCCGGTGCGCACGGGCATGATCGACACGTGCGAATCCAATGTCCTCGTACGAAAGGTTCTTTATTTGCTCGACGGCAGTCGAGTCATCGATCTCGCCGGAGCGATGAGCTTGGAGAATTTTTTCGAGTTCAGCTTGGTCCATTAAACTGTCGATTTCAGCTTTGCAACCCGTGTTAGTACGGGAGCGGTGGCGTCCACAAAAGGCTCCCCTCCTTCTGAAGGAGGGGTGGCCGAGGCTTTGCGAGGTCGGGGTGGTCAATCGACCGATAGGGAGAAGTTTCAGCCGAAGCGGCTGATTGACCACCGCGTCAATCTCTCCTTCGTCGAGATTGACTTCCCCTCCTTCAGAAGGAGGGGAGCCTTTCCTCTAGGCCATCGCTCCGACGTCTAAAACGCCCGGCCGCAAAGTGGAATAAGATTGAATCTACAACACACGCTCCAAAAACAAAAAAAGGGCGGGAACACCGGTTCCCGCCACTAGGAGGATATGAATGAGTTCAGACTAGGAGACCTGCATACTTATAAGCCTTGGCAAGCGTTATGATCGCCCACGCGACGTACTGATTGCTGACCAATTCAAGCAGTGTGTTGTAAATTGTGCATTCGCAGCCGTTCATAAGCTCACCTCCTTCCGTTTGATTACGCCTTCCGAGCGTTCCTACTACTAAACGCGAAGCCGCGGCCCATTTCGTATCATGATTCTCAATAAGCTAGAATTTGTTCACACCTTATGGAGCTGACCGTTGGAATTACCGGAGCGTCGGGGACGATCTATGCGCACCGGACCTTGCAGCTGCTCGCCTCGAGCGGGGCGGTCGAGGCTATCAATCTGATTCTGTCATCGACTGCCGCGACCGTAGCGCAGGTCGAGGTCGGCGTTAATCTTCGCGACGCCGACGCGGGAAAAGTAAATGAATGGCTCGGACTGCCTTCGGATTCGAAGCTGATCCGTGTGTGGCGTCTCGACAATCTCGCGGCGAAACCGTCGTCGGGGTCGAACAAGCAAGCAGGGATGATCATCGTTCCTTGCTCCATGGCAACGATCGGAGCGATCGCGTCAGGAGCGGGGACGAATCTCATTCATCGCGCGGCGGATGTTTGTTTAAAGGAAGGACGCAAACTCGTGCTCGTCCCGCGCGAGACTCCGTATAACGCGATACATCTCGAGAACATGTTGCGTCTCACGCACGCCGGTGCTCGGATCTTGCCGGCAAGCCCGGGTTTTTATCATCGGCCTAAGACGATCGACGAACTGGTTGATCATTTGTGCAATCG
>DATEOJ010000456.1:0-7033 GCA_035274235.1 Pyrinomonadaceae bacterium | reverse complement strand
CTCTGTGGCAACACTCAGGCTCAGCCGCCGCCGTTCGTTTCGAAGGTTTGGTCGCCTGATAACGGTGACGGCACGTACAAGAACCCGATAATCTTCTCTGACTACTCAGACCCGGACGTCGTGCGCGTGGGCGACGATTTCTACATGACCGCATCGAGTTTCAATTCGATACCCGGTCTCCCGATCCTTCACTCGAAAGACCTCGTCAATTGGCGGATCATCAACCACGCGATCCGCGAGCTTGAGCCGCGCGATGTGTTCAGTCGACCGCAGCATGGCGGCGGTGTTTGGGCTCCGTCGATCCGTTACAACAAGGGCGAGTTTTACATTTACTACGGCGATCCCGACTTCGGTATCTTCATGACGAAGACGAAGGATCCGGCAGGTGAATGGTCGAAGCCGATTCTCGTAAGAGAGGCGAAGGGATGGATCGATCCGTGTCCGCTTTGGGACGATGATGGCAACGCGTATCTCGTTCATGCGTTTGCCGGAAGCCGTGCGGGGATAAAAAGTATTCTCGTCGTTAACAAGATGTCGCCGGATGGGACGAAACTTCTCGACGATGGCGTGATGGTGTTTGACGGCCATGAGTCGCATCCCACGATCGAGGGACCGAAGTTCTATAAACGCGACGGCTACTATTACATCTCGGCTCCCGCCGGAGGCGTGCCGACGGGATGGCAACTCGTTCTGCGTTCGAAGAATGTCTACGGACCTTACGAAGAAAAGATCGTCCTTGCTCAAGGTAAGACGGCGATCAACGGTCCGCATCAGGGAGCTCTCATCGACACTCCCGACGGAAAGGAATCCTGGTTCATTCATTTTCAGGACCGAGGTGCGTACGGGCGTATCGTTCATCTGCAGCCGGCGGTTTGGAAGAATGGTTTTCCGGTGATCGGTTCGGACCCGGATGGTGATGGAACGGGCGAGCCGGTCCTGCGATTCAAGAAACCAAATACCGGTCGCGTGTCTCCGATCGAAACTCCTATCGATTCCGATGAGTTCAACGACGCGACACTCGGACGACAGTGGCAATGGCACGCGAACCCGCGCCCCGAATGGGCGTTCGCCTATCCGCAACGCGGCGTTCTCCGCATGAACTCGGTCCAGTTACCGGATGGCTACAAGAATCTGTGGGAGCTGCCGAATCTGCTGTTACAAAAATTTCCGGCCGAGGAGTTTACTGCGACTGCGAAGGTAAAACTGACTCCGAGATTCGACGGTGAGAAGTTTGGAATGGTTGTGATGGGGTTGGACTACTCATATATCGGCGTCACATGGAAGTCGGGAAAGCTTTACTTTGCACATTCGAGTGCTCGTGATGCGGACAAGCTAGTGCCCGAGTCCCACGATGCTATTTCCGTTCTGACGTCAAATGAATTCTATCTGCGTGTGAAGGTGACGGCTGGTGCGATGTATCAGTTTGGTTTCAGCACGGACGGTAAGGTGTACACAAGCATCGGCGTCCAGACGAAAGCGCGCGAAGGTCGTTGGATCGGAGCGAAAGTAGGATTCTTTTTTACTCGGCCGGGGAAGTTCAACGACGCGGGTACTGCAGATATTGATTGGATAAGATTCGAGAAATCTTAGGGGCAGCGGGAGCGGAGCTACCCTTCCGGACCTGCGAATGTGGTAAACGTCTGAGATTTGTATCGTAGCCGAATTCCGAATCGTGCGACATTCACAAGTCCGGAAGGGTAGCTCTGCTCCCGCTCTTAACTACCCCGAGCTTCAGCAACAATCTCAAGATATTTCCGTGCCGCCGCCGTAATATCACTCTCTCTTCCTTCCCTCACAGCTTTCACATCACACAAGTCTGCTCCGACTCCAACTGCTTCCGCGCCAGCCCGGATAAAATCGGCGGCAGTCACCTGACTAACACCACCAGTCGGGATCAACTTGATCTGTGGCAGCGGAGCTTTCAGAGATCTTAAATACTTCGCGCCGCCCATCGAATCGGCAGGAAACACTTTTACAAGATCCGCACCCGCATCCCAGGCGTTTACGACCTCGGTCGGCGTCAATGCACCGGGCATCACCGGGATCTCGGTATCGTTGCAGTAGAGGATCGTGTCGAAGTTTGTCGCGGGACTGACAATAAACTGTGCACCGGCGTCGATACATTCCCGTGCGGTTTCCGGATCGAGAACCGACCCGGCACCGATCAGCAATTCCTCGCGCACACTCAGCTCCGCGATCAACTCAACCGCGTTCGGAACCGTCATCGTCACTTCGAGGGTGGTTATCCCACCCGCAACTATTGCCTCAATAACGGCGAGAGCTTCTTCTTTCGAAGAAGCTCTGATCACCGGAATGACTCCGCCCGATAGCATTCGGGCGATGACTTCATCTTTATTCATACTTGATCGCAGCCGGCTCGAGTCGTGGAGCAAGCAGATGAATTATAAGCAGTGCGACGAGATAAGCCGAAGCCGCGATCAAAAAGATCGGGACATAACTTCCGGTCGTCTGCAGGATGTACCCGACCAAAGGTGCGATGATCATGCCTCCAACAGCACCGAGCATTCCGCCGATACCGACCACCGAACCGACGGCTTGTTTCGGAAACATGTCGGACGACAGCGTGAAAATATTCGCGGACCAGCCTTGGTGTGCAGCGGCAGCAATTCCGATCAGGACCACCGAGATCCACAAGTTCGATGTGATCGATGCAAACACGATCGGCACGACCGCCAACGCACATACAAGCATCGCCGTCTTACGGCTTCGGTTGATCGTCCATCCGCGCTTGATGAGAGCTCCCGAGATGTAACCGCCGCCGATACTGCCGACATCTGCGATGATGTAGATCACCGCCAGCGGGATTCCGAAGTTCTTCAGATCGAGCCCGTACTGCTTGTTGAGAAAGTCCGGGAGCCAGAAGAGATAGACCCACCAGATCGGATCGGTCAGAAACTTTCCGATGCCGAATGCCCACGTCTGACGATGCGGGAACAAGCGGCTCCACGGAACTTTTGTCGTCGGCTCGGGCGGATCGCTTTGAATGTAATCAAGCTCGGCCTTCGAGAGTTTTGGGTCTTCCTCCGGCTTGCGGTAGATGATCCACCAAAACACCAGCCAGATAAATCCGAGTGCACCCGTTATCACGAACGCCTCGTACCAACCCCACTGCGCGACGATGATCGGAACCAGAAGCGGTGTCGCGAGAGCTCCGATGTTAGTACCGGAGTTGAATATCCCGGTCGCAAGGGCGCGTTCCTTTTTTGGAAACCACTCCGAAACCGTCTTGATCGAAGCAGGGAAGTTACCGGCTTCACCGAGACCGAGTACGAATCGGGCGATCATAAACCCGAGTACCGAAGACGAGATGAACGTCGTCGCCGGATCGACACCGAATGCGTTCATGATCCAGGCAGCTATACCAAACGTAGCCACACCAATACCGACCGCAAACGCATGGCCCAAAGCAGCAATACTCCAGACAATGATCGACAAAGCGAAACCGATCTTCGTCCCTACCTTGTCCATCAAACGGCCGACCAACAGCAGACCGATCGCGTACGCCGTTTGAAAAGCAAAGATGATCCAACCGTACGCCAACTCGCTCCAGCCGAACTCGCTCTGTAACGTCGGTTTGAGAATGCCGATCACCTGACGGTCGACATAGTTGATCGTCGCGGCAAAGAACAGAAGTGCACAGATCAGCCAACGGCGTCGACCGACGCGCGCAACAACTTCAGTGGCGACAGCCGCGACCGAGCCGCCAAATGTGGCCCCTGCTTCTTCGGGAGGCGAAACTTCCGACTCCGATTTTGGTTTTTCAAAGTCTTCTACGTTTCCCGCGGTATCGTTCATGCTGAAGCTCCTTTTGATAATGAAAGAATGCCTGGCGAATAAAACTCTTTGCCGTCGATGACGGTCGTGATGGTTGGGAATCCATTTGTCGAAGTGACGACCTGCAGTTCGTCGTCTATCAGGATCGCCGTCTCTTCGGTCTTTGTTCCGGTGATCGACGGGTTCCATGCGAACGCTTGATTCGGACGGACGATATCCTGGCTCCCCGGATATGCGACCCAGTCGCGTGTTCGGTAGCCTGCCGCACCGCCCTGATGGTGCTTGTCGATCTCGCCCGCAAAACCCTGAGCGGCGTACGTGTCCGCGGCAGTCTTGTAAAGATTCGAACCGATCGCACCGGTGCGCGTCGCATTGTAGAGGGACGCATTCACCGAGGCGCACGCGTCCGTCCGACGCTGCAATTCCGCGGGCACCTCGCCCGCACAAACCATCCGACTCAAGCTCGCGATCAATCCATCGCGTCTCGCGCAGACGACGACGAGAAGGCTATTTTTCCAGACGTTGTCAGTAGGTACGGGGTGACGAAAGTTCGAGATCCGCTGGTCAGCGGCGATCAGCGTGACGACGGGAAAAATATCCGATCCATGCAGCGCATCGCGGATGATCTGTGCGATCGCAATCTCGGTCATGCCGGGAAAGAGCGTAGGTATCACTCTTCCGACGGCCTCACCGGCGTCTTGACCGAGCTGCTTGAATCGGTCGATCTCCTCGTTCGTGAGTTCGTATCGACAACCCGCGATCGCGGCCTCGACGTTACGCGTATCCGCAAAACCAACATCGCATCCGAGATTGCTGCCGCTTGCGACAGACCTAGCCGCGTTCAAAACGGTGAGCGGATCCTTCTCCGCCTGCCAGGTCACTTCGATCGGATTAAAGTCGTACTCGCTTATCTGCTCGGCGAGGAGTCGGGGCATCTCGATGTTGTTGGCGATAACGTATCGTTCGCCGTGACGAGTGACGAACAAAAAGCCCGCGCCGTTTTCGCGCGTCATGTCGATACCATTCGAACCGCCGCTCAGCCAGGAGAAGTTATGCTGGGCGTTGAGCAGAACTCCGTCGAGACCTTCGCCGGAAAGCATCCGTTGGATCCGTTCAGTTTTGATTTCGAGTTCAGTCACCTACTGATTTACGCCGCTCGCGAGAAATCCGCCATCAACGACGAGAACTTCACCCGTCACATAACTCGCTGCATCTGACGCGAGAAAAACAGCCGCCCCGGCAAGTTCTTCAACCTTCCCGAAGCGGCCCATCGGCGTGCGAGTGAGAAATTCGTGTCCGCGGGGAGTCTCATCCAAAAGTTTTGTGTTTAGTGCCGTGCGAAAGACACCGGGAGCGATGGCGTTCACGTTCACGCCTTGTTTCGCCCACTCGATCGCGAGCGACTTGGTCAATGACGCCACGGCGGCTTTGCTCGCCGAGTAAGCGGCGACTTCGAAAAGCGAGACGAACGTAGACAGTGAAGCGATGTTGATGATCCGCCCGTAGCCATTCTCGATCATGTGTCGACCGAAGATCTGACACGATCGCAGAGTGCCGTTCAGGTTTGTCTCGAGAACGGCGTTCCAATCGTCCTCGTTCTGATCGATGGTCGGTTCGCGTTTGGTTCGTCCGGCGGAGTTGACGAGGATGTCGACCTTTCCGAGTGCGGCAGTCGTTTCGTTGAGTAGGTTTGCGAGCGACTCACGACTCGATACGTCGGACGAGCAACGGATCGTCCGACGACCAAACGATTCGATCTCGGCGGCGGTCTTCTCGACTTCTTCGGCGCGTCGCGACGTGCAAACGACATCGGCGCCCGATTGAGCTAGGCCATGTGCGATGGCCCTACCGATGCCCGACGTGCCGCCGATAACGACAGCGACCCGGCCGGTTAGGTCAAATCCGGGAAAACTCATAAATTTTTCGAATTGGGACAAGTGGTAAGACCAAAAGGTAATACCATTTTTTGAAATTGCTATTTAGTGTCGTGTAGGAAGCCCGAATTTGTCAAGCATTAGCGGGCTCCTTATTTTGCTGAAGTACAGCAAAATGCTACGTTTCCCCGATGGGGTCGGAGAAAATTTGCGAAAAAGATTTGCATTAAATTGGTTTAACCAATTAGAATGTCAGTTACCAAATTGGGTCGCGATGCAGACATCTGTGCAGAAAACCATAACAGCACGCCGAAGCGCTGAGAACACATGGCTCCAGTCCGCAGGGGAAGCCGAACTATCTATTGCTCCCGTGCCGGCGTACGCGTACAACGTTCTGGATAGCGAGGAAGCTGTCGGCCAGGCGATGTTCGACGAATTGGTGTCGTACGCGAATTCGAAAGAAGGCGACATCGTGATGATCCTGCTCGGCGGTCGCGGTGCCCAGGCGATGTACAAGGTGATCGCGAACAAAGCCGCCTTTGGTGATCTGGATGAACTGCTCGGCCGTCTTCACGTCTTTACCCAGGACGCCCTCGCGCCGATGCACATGGACAACAGCCTGAGCTTTGTTCGAGATTTCGAACGTCTGCTCGGCGATGCTTTCTTTAGCCGCGTGAAGAGCTTCACGCCGATGCTGACGGAAACCGACGATATCGAGGGCGAATTGATCCGTTATCTGGACAAGCTCGAGAGTCTTGGCGGCATCGACCTGTTCTTTCTCGGCCTCGGACCCGAAGCCAACGCCGCATCGCACCTTTGCTACATCAAGCCGGGTTCAGGCGCGCGTTATAACGATGTCGCGGGAATTATCCCGATCTCGAGCAGCATTCTCGAGCACCACATCAATAAGTTTAAGGTTGGCGGTAGTGCGGTGTCGGAAGCGGACGAGGCGGAGTGCAGACAAGCGACTCACATCCTCACTCTCGGACCGGCCGCGATACTCAGTGCGAAGAAGATCGTGCAATCGATAGTCGACGCATCAACCGCACCCGCTAAGCGAGAAAGTTTTGCCCGACTTTTAGAAACCGAGATCTCGACCGATCCGGCGACACGTGAACGCCAGCTCGATGAGAACCCGGGTCTTTGGATCCGTTTGAATCCGAACGTGACATCGTTTGTTCTCCCCGATCTGCTGTAATGGTCGCACGTATGCATGACTCTTCTGTACAGACTGCGGTTCCGATAAGCGACTACGCGATCATCGTTAATCCCGATGACAACGTAGCAGTCGTTAAAAACGAGACCGTTAAAGGACTCGCCCTCTTGCTGCCGGGTGATGGCATGGTCGTGCTGCGTTCGCAGGT